>CAZBQP010000015.1:0-14493 GCA_964494075.1 uncultured Clostridia bacterium | reverse complement strand
AATCGTGCGTCATGATATAGGTTACGGGCAAGCCCATCAACGCCGCAAGACGCATGGAGGGTTTGCAATAATCGGAGAATACGAAGAAGGTTGCGCAATATGCTTGCAAACCGCCATGGAGCTGCATACCGTTTGCGATTGCCGTCATTGCGTGTTCACGAATGCCGAAGTGCATGTTTCTGCCGGCGAAATTTTCAGCGCTGAAGTCTCCGTAAACGTGAGTTTCCGTGTTCTTCATTTCCGAAAGGTTGGAAGGACCGAGGTCTGCCGAGCCGCCCATAAGTTGGGGCATACGTGCTGCAAATTTGTTAAGAATCTGTGCGGAGGTTTGACGGGTTGCCATGGGTTTATTGAATTCGTACAAACCTTCGATTTCGTCGAAGTTGGGCTTTTCGCCTGCCATCTGCGCTTTATAAGCGGCAGCAAGTTCGGGATAAGCAGCTTCGTAATCGAGGAAGAGTTTCTTCCAGGTAAGCTCGGCTTCGGCACCGGCCTTGCCTGCTTCTTTACAATGTTCGTAGACTTCTTCGGGACATTCAAAAGGAGGGTACGTCCAACCGAGTTTTTCCTTCGCTTTGTCTAAGTTTTCTTTGCCCAAAGGTGCGCCGTGCGATTTTGCGGAATCTTGCAAAGGGGAGCCGTAACCGATGTTCGTTTTGCAGATGATGATGGAAGGCTTATCGGTGCGAGCTTTCGCCTGTTCGATTGCGTCGGAAAGAGCGGTGACATCGTCTACGCCGTCTCCCGTGAGGTCAACGTGGAGTACTTGCCAGTTCTGTGCAGCAAAACGAGCACCGACATTTTCCTTAAATGTGATGTCCGTATCCCCTTCGATGGTGATTTCGTTGTCATCATAGAAGAGAATGAGTTTGCCGAGTGCATGGGTTCCTGCAAAGGAGCAAGCTTCGTAGGAAATACCTTCCTGCAAGCAGCCGTCTCCGCAAAGTGCGTAGGTGTAATGGTCTACTACCTTAAATCCGGGTTTGTTGTATTGAGCGGCAAGGTGTGCTTCTGCTACTGCCATACCGACGGCGGTTGCAATGCCTTGTCCCAAAGGCCCAGTCGTCGTTTCCACGCCCATGGTGTGACCATATTCGGGGTGACCGGGGGTTTTGGAACCGAGTTGACGGAAGTTTTTCAAATCGTCCGTGTCGACGCCCCAACCGTAGAGATGGAAGAGGGTGTACAGAAGTGCAGAACCGTGTCCTGCAGACAGGACGAAACGATCGCGGTTATCCCATTTGAGATTGTTGGGGCTGAATTTCAGGAAATGCTGAAACAGGGTGTAGCCGATGGGGGCACAACCCATGGGGAGTCCGGGGTGACCGGAGTTGGCTTTGTTGATAGCTTCCGCCGACAAAACTCTCAGCGCATTGATGGTGGTTTTTTGTACGTCCATGATGTATTTAACTCCTATAAACTTTTTTTCATGCAAATAAGAAAGCGAAGAGAAGTGGATTGTTTGTGCAACGTTCACGAATATTTTCGATGTGGCGTGCACGTTCTTCTGCCATCGCAGTCAGTAAAGGGGTGACGTCGAGGTAGGTATACTCCCTCAAGAAATAGTACAGATCCTTAGCCATTTTCAAAACGCCAAGGGGAGAATTGCTCTCCAAGTTGATGGGTAAAATAGGTTCGTGTAAGCTCATACGAAGGAGTGCCCAGCCATCGCCGTGGCCTTTGTTGTAATTGACACGACAACCTTCGTGGTTCTCTTCTTCGACGGCGATATAGCGCTGCTCGGTGGAGTATTTTTCAAAATCCTTCAAAACGTGATTGCCGAGAGTTTTGAAATCACATCCTTCTACAAATTTCAGACGAATTTCCATTGCTTCGAGAGGACATTCCAAATCGGCGATAAGATCGGTGAGAGTCTTGCCTTCTTTCGCTGCTTTGGAAAGGGCAATCAACAATCTCGTGATCAAATAAGCGCCGTCGTCAAGGAAATAATTTTCTTTGAGTGCTGCGTGTCCGCTCGTTTCGATAGCGAGGGGAGAATATTCTCCGCGATTGTTCAAACGAATGGATTCGTTGATGACGTTTTTATATCCTCTGCGGAAACGGTGATGTCTGCCGCCATGCTCTTCGATAAATTTGCGCAATCCGGTCGAAGTGACGGAGTCCGTGACGATTGTACCCGGCTGTTCGTCGAGTAAGATGGCGGAGATGAGTGCGATCAATCGGTTGCGATTGATTTCCGTGCCTTCGTGGTCTACGGCGCCTGCTCTATCCACGTCCGTATCGAAGATAATGCCGAAATCTGCGTTTGCCTTTTTGACGGCTTCGCAAATCGAGCGCATTGCTTCTTTGTTTTCGGGATTGGGAATGTGGTTGGGGAAGTTGCCGTCGGGTTCCAAAAATTGAGATCCCGTCGTATCCGCACCTAAGGGGGCAAGTACTTTATCGGTGAAGAAACCGCCTGCACCGTTTCCGGCATCCACGATGATTTTCTTGCCCGAGAGGGGAGTTTCTTCTCCTGTTTCTTTGCGTACTTTCTCCACGAGGCTTGCGGCGTAAACGTTCAAATACTCTAATTGATACACTTGACCGATCTTGCGAGGAGCGGGGAAGTTGTAGTTTGCAGCCCATTCAAGCAGATCCTGCACGTCTTTACCTTCCAGACCACCCGTGTGGAAGAAAAACTTCATGCCGTTACGGTTAGAGGGCAAATGACTTGCCGTAATCATAATCGAACCGTGACAGGGAGTGGTCGAACGCACTTTTTCATCCTTCAACAACATGAACATAGAAGGTGTGGTGGAAAGTCCGGTGACGACGGCGTTGTGTCCCGTCGAGGTGATCCCCTTAACTGCCGCTTGACAAAGGGTAGGGGAGGAGAGTCTCGAATCGTATCCGACGGCTATGGTGACTTCCGTTTTTCCCGTATGAGAAATCAGCCAGACGCAAAAGGCTTTTGCAATCTGTTCGACGGCTTCTTCCGTGAGATTGACGGGCTCTGCGCCTTCCGTTGCTACGCCACGTACGTCCGAGCCGTTTTTCAGTGCAAGATATTCATGGATGGTCATGGTTTTTGCTCCTGTAAATATAAATTCATCGCATGTGTGCGACGTTACTTTTATAATGTATAACCATTATAACTGATTTCTATGTATTTTTCAAGTGTTTTGCAGTAAAAAAATGGCGGCAGGAAGAATTTTTATTTACTTTTTTTATTGACTTTTCACATTTGTTGGTATATAATAAGAGCACAACCGAATAAAACACGAGGTATTTCGTTTACGAACGAGATTTAATAGGGAAGAGAGAAATCGAATTGCCGAGTTGCTCCGCTGCCCCCGCAGCCGTAAGAACGACCGCCTTATTGCACTGTAATTTTTATAAATGATGGGAAGGAATAGGGCAGGTATGCGTTGAACGCATATCAGGGCGTTGTAAGCCGGAAGACCTGCCCCGTGTGGATGGACCGATTTTGCGGATGGGCGAAAGAGAGAATTTTACTGCCGGGAACACGGGCAGTCTTTTTTCCGTACGCACAAAAAGGCGTTCGGAATTTTTTTTACGGAGGCGTTTTATGAAACGCAAAATTGTTGTATTTTTATCGTTACTTTTCATGTTTGTTTTTTGCGGCTGCGTTCAATCGTTTGGAGCGAGTCAAACGAAATACAGCGTAACAAGCAACGAAAATGTGGTTGCCATTGCGGTGGAAGAAGCACGGGATGCGAAGGTGCTCTTGGACGTCATGAAGTTGGCACAGACGGAAGAAAAACTGACGTTTACGGAAGTGAACGGCATGATAATGAGCATCAACGGCAAGGAAAATGCTGCGGATTGGAGTGCTTCTTGGATGCTGTACACCTCGGACAAAGAGATGTCGACTACGGAGTACGGCACGTATGAGTATGAAGGACAAACACTTGGCGGTGCTATGTTAGGCGCGGGTGCGCTTCCTGTCGTTGACGGGGAAATCTACGTGTGGGTATACGTGACGTTTTAATCAAACGAATGGGGTAGGTACGAGATGAAAGAGAAAAAAAGACAAAAAATAACAGCGCGTGATTGCGCATATATTGCGGCATTCGTCGCCCTGGTGATTGCGGTTCAGCTCGCATTGTCCTTGGTGCCTGGGGTGGAGCTTGTCACTGTGCTGTTCGTTTCCTTCTCCTTCTCTTTCGGTGCAAAACGAGGCGTGATTGCGGCGCTTGCCTTTTCCCTGTTGAGGCAGCTCATCTTCGGCGTGTTTCCCACCGTTTTGATTTTGTATATCATCTATTTTCCAATGCTTGCTTTCATTTTCGGCATGTTAGGCAAGAGGGTGAAAATGAACGGAAAAAATTTAATTTGGCTCACGGGGATAGCTGCGCTTTGCACGGCGAGTTTTTCTTTGATTGATTGCGTGCTTACACCGTTGTGGTACGGCTATACGGAAGCGGCAACGCGCGCCTACTTTTTAGCCTCCTTTCCCTTTATGCTTCCGCAGGTGATTTGCACCGTCGTGACGGTGGCGTTGTTATTTCCGCCCTTGGCAAAAGTATTTTCATGGGCAAAGAAATCATAAAAATTATAAAAATAATAAAAAGGTTTTAAGCGGCGTAGCGATTTTTTTCGTTACGCCGCCACTTTTTAGTCTATGAGTTTTATTGAACGTGCTTACTGCACTTTTGTGCGTTCATAGACTCGTGTATGCGAAAATACAACTCGCCGATTCCCCAAACGATGACGGAGAGGGCGGCGAACCAATAAAAAGTGCCGGCGAAATAGGGCAGCTCGTTGGAAAAGCCGAAAAAACCTACGGGGGAGCGGATATCCATAAAAAAGTAGGGATAAATAAGCCCTCTACCGAAATCTACGTTGAACATTTCCAAAAGGACGGTGAGGGAAGTATATATTAGAGGTGGAAGAATGCAGAGCCACGTTTGATTTTTGCGTAAGGGGATGCTTCTTCGATCGACGAAGAAATCGGCAATGGCAAACGTAGGAGCGAAAATATGGGTAAGCCAGCTGGAAAACGCCCATAAGTGATAGCTTTTGTCGCCAAAAGGGCCGAGTAGACAAGTGAACACCAAAAAGGTGACGGTAATGGAGACGGTGAATAGGTATTTTAGTGTGTATAAAAAGGAAGGCGGTTCTCTTTTGAGGAGAGTGTAGAGGAGGAGTGTAAGCATAGTTGCTCCGATCCAAACGTTCGATTGAGCGGTGAAATACAGAAAGCGTTTGCTCCAGTGAGAGTAGCCGTGTGCTTCGGATTCAAAGAGGCTGAGAAGAAGTCCGCCGAGAGAGGAGAGCACGGTGAGACATTTCAAGGTCGAAGAAATATGTTTTGAGCGTATTTTCGTCATATTTGACAGTATGCGCAAATGCCTTAAAAAAATAATGGGAAATATTAAAAAAGTCTTGCATTCTTACCGATTATTTGCTATAATAATGTAGGCAACTTAATGTGCAACGTGCGTTGCGAGAAGCCGTCGATTTTTGGAATAACCTCTTTTTTCTTCCTTGAAATCGTCGTGTTTCGCTTGACGACAAGTCGTGTTGCCGAGAAAAAAGGAGTCATTCTTATGAATTACGATCAGGCAAAAACGTTGCTTGAAAGAAAAGGGCAAACGCATCTGCTACAATATTATGCGGAATTAGATGAAAAAGGCAGGGAACACTTGCTCGAAAGCATTGCAAACGTGGATTGGAGCTTTGAAGATGCGTTGGCACATCCTGCGGATATGAGTGGCAAGGATCGGGATATTCGTCCTATCGAAGGGCTTGGTCTTGCGACAATCGAGGAAAATTACGACGTCTATAAACAGGCAGGTGTGGACGCCATTCAAAAAGGAAAGGTGGCGGCGGTGTTGCTGGCAGGCGGCATGGGCACCCGTTTGGGGGTAGACGGCCCGAAGGGTGCGTACGATATCGGACTTACCAAACCTTTGTATATCTTTGAACAACAAATGAAAAATTTGATGGAAGTTACGGAGGAGTGCGGCGCTATCGTTCCTCTCTATGTCATGACGAGTGATAAAAATCACGAACAGACGGTGGATTTTTGGAAGGCGCACGGATATTTCGGATACCCTGAAAGCGAAGTGCAATTCTTCAAACAGGATATGGCGCCTGCTGTGGATTATAACGGGAAGATCTTGCTTGAATGCAAGGATACGGTGGCAATTTCGCCAAACGGAAACGGAGGATGGTTTTCCTCTATGGAGCGTGCCGGGTTATGTGAAGATTTGCAAAGACGTGGGGTGGAATGGATCAATATCTATGCTGTGGACAACGTATTGCAACGCATTGCCGATCCTGTATTTGTGGGGGCAACCATTGTATCGGGCTGTAATTGCGGTGCAAAGGTCGTACGGAAAAATGCACCCGAAGAGAAAGTCGGAGTGCTGTGTTTGGACGGCGAACAACCCGATATCATTGAATATTACGAGTTGACGGAGAAAATGGCAAATCAACGAGACGAACAGGGGAGACTTGCCTATTGTTACGGCGTAATCTTAAATTACTTGTTCCGTTTTGCCACGTTGCGTGCTGTTGCCGGGGATAAAATTCCCGTACATATCGTGGAGAAAAAGATTGAGTGTTTGGACGAAAATGGCATTTCTCATAAACCCGAAAAGGAAAACGGAAAGAAGTTTGAGACGCTTGCCGTCGATCTCATCAAACCCATGGGTACGGTGTTGCCCTTTGAAGTGGTTCGTGAACGAGAGTTTGCGCCCATCAAAAATAAAACAGGTGTGGACAGCGTAGAGTCCGCAAGAGAATTATTAAAAAAGAACGGAGTGGAATTATAATGTCGAAGAGAGCAGTAGAAAAAAAGTTAAAAGCGAAAGCACAAGCGAGAGAACAAGCAAAAGAAAAGAAAGAACAAAATGAATTGACTCGTTTTGTCGAATTGCTTTCTAACCTCAACAACGAAGCGGTGGAAATGCTCGAAACGGGGGATTTGAGCGGCTTGTATCCGATGAACGATACGGTGGAAGGGCTGTTCTCCATTCAGCACGACAATAAAGACGAACTGTATACGGGCGTGGATAAGGAAGCAAAAACGATTTACGGCAATTTTAACGCACTCGTTCAATTGACGGAAAAAGTTGGCGAAAACGAATGGTCGGAGGAAAATTCTGATAATGCACGGAAGTGTCTGGAAAATATTTTGCAGGCAAGCGTTGAAATTATCAAAAAATACGGTCTATTCGATTGAGGTAGATAAATGAGTGCGCTATTGTTGGCGTTGATTTACGTTTGCTTTATTTCTTTGGGCTTGCCCGATTCCTTGTTGGGATCGGCTTGGCCGATTATGCAAGTGGAAATTTCTGTCCCCGTATCCTTTGCAGGGATTATCTCTGCGATTATTTCAGGCGGAACGATTATTTCCAGCCTTTTATGCGATAGACTTAGTAATAAATTTGGCTCAGGCATAGTAGTGGCGGTGAGTGTTGCCATGACGGCCGTTGCACTCTTTGGTTTTTCGATTAGCACTCGGTTTTGGATGCTCGTCTTGTGGTCGATTCCCTACGGACTGGGCGCAGGCGGCGTGGATGCGATTTTGAATAACTACGTTGCGCTCCATTATAAGCCTCAACATATGAGTTGGCTTCATTGTTTTTGGGGAGTCGGTGCGTCGATCAGTCCTTATATTATGAGTTTTGCTCTCGTGAAGTTGCAAAATTGGAGTGCAGGATATTGGATAGTCTCCGTCATTCAAATTGTATTGACAGTGGTGATTTTTGTCAGTATTCCTCTTTGGAAAAAAGTGTCGAAAAATGGGGAAAGGAAGGAGCTTAATGTAGACGATTCGGAGATTGAGCTTGCCGTAGACGGGACGAACGCCTGTGGAGAAGAGTGTATGCTCGATGGGGTGAGTAATTCCGAAAGGAAGTCAAAATCACTTTCCTTAAAAGAAATTGTTACAATTCCCGGTGCGTTGTATTGTTTTACTTTGTTTTTCTGCTATTGCGCATTGGAATCGAGCGCTTCGCTTTGGGCGAGTACGTATATTGTAGACGTACATGGCGTGGATGCGGAAGTGGCTTCAGCATTTGCCAGCTTCTTTTACATAGGCGTGATGGTGGGCAGAGGCATCAACGGATTTTTGGCAATGAAATTCAAGGATGAACACTTGATTTGGACAGGACTTGGCATTATTTCCATAGGTGTGTTGTTGCTCCTGTTACCTTTGCCGAGCGTCGTGGCGTTTATCGGGTTCGTCGTGATTGGGTTTGGGTGCGCACCCGTGTATCCTTGTATCATACACATGACGCCGGATATTTTCGGGAAAGAGCGGTCGCAGTCGATTATCGGCGTGCAAATGGCGGCGGCGTATATGGGATACCTTTTGATTCCTCCTTTTGTTGGCGTGATTGCCGACGCTATCGGGATTTTCCTGCTCCCTGTGATTTTGGCAATCTTCCTGATCGGCATGATTTGTATGCACAAAATGCTTCGGATGAAAGTGAAAAAAGCATAAGAGATAAGCCGTGTTTTGCAAAGCGCAAGACACGGCTTTATTGTATAAACGAATGGGGCAGGTATGAGATGAAAGTGTTAGAATATATTTCCGATATGGAAGGTGTAGCTTTTAGGCAGGTTTTCGGACAATCCAATAAGCACCTCGATTTTAGGAAGGGCGCTGCTGTATTCTTGTACGTAGATGTAGCCAACCGCTTCGTCGATTTGATAGTCGATTTCTTGTAAAGGGCTATGTGGAATCCAAACGTGCATAATCATTTTTTTGGTGTCCCAAAGCTCTCGTATGGCAAGTCCGTCTCCGTAATTGACAATTCCGTGTTCGGTTTTGTCTTTGAGAGCACGCAGAGCGGTTTCAAACATTTGGAAGGTTGTTTGTACGTAATAGATTTCATAAAAGGAAACTCCTAAAATCAAACCGAGTGTGATAAAGATGCTTGCAATCGTGCGAATCATTGTGTCCTCCTTTGGATAAAAAATGGGCAAGTTACCATAGCGTTTCTTCCCAGTTTAAATCAAATGCTTGGTATTTTTCACCCTTCGCTTGCAGATAGGATCTGCCTCCACCGTCCACGGTGAGTACGAGTACTTTTTTAAGCTCATCGCAACCATGGTCCTTTAAGACGCCTAAAAAGTACCCCTTATCTCGCTTGACGATCTCCAGATTATGTTCGTCGAATTTCCCCTCTTCCACGATGAGTACGGGCAGGGAAGTTTGTAATTGTTGATAATTCTTTTTTGGAAGGGCGGAAAACTTCCCTTCCGATTCGTAGAGTGCGTATTCGATGGCGTCGAGGGAAAAATATCCTTGCGAACGCAAACTTTGAATGAGGTCGGACACGTTGAGGTTGTTGGCTTTTAGCTGTGCGTCGTCAATACCGTTTTTGTTCATCACGATGCTCGTTCTGCCGCTGAGCACGACTTTTGCATTTTGAAAATTCAAATCGACGACACAGACGATCTGGTGGAGTAGATACATGGTGAGAATGGCGATAACGCCGTAGAGTAGAGGGGTGGACGTGTCTGCCATGGGAATACAGGCAAGGTCGGCAATGATGAGGGTGATGACGAATTCGTACGGCTGCATTTCGCCTATTTGCCGTTTTCCCATCAGTCGCATGATAGTGAATAGAGCGATAAAAATGATGATGGTGCGGATGAAAATGAGTCCCATATCTCCATTTTGAGGAAAGTGCAAAAAAATATGCTCAAACGCTTGCTTTTTCTCGTCGAGCAGAGTATAATAAATTCAAAGAGTAGTTTTGGCGCGTCAAGTGCCACCGAACGGGACGTTGTCGGTGGACGAAAGAGTGGATACTTTCTCTCTGCGGTGTCAAAACGCGTCCGCTAACAATGGGGCATGTATGCGTTGAACGTGTATTAGCCTGCTATAATTGCGGACCTCTCTATGATTTTTTCGGGAGGTTTTTATTATGTCGCAAAAAAAAATAAACTACTGGGAACGACTTTTGTTTTCAGATTTGCTCGTAAGACAAAGGGCAAGTCGTAAAATCGCCGTGGTAGGCGTGATGACGGCTGTGATGGTAGTGGTGAATACTTTTTTTGAGTTTAAGTTAGCGGAAACACAGTTTTCATTCACCTTGGTGATGTCGGCGCTGACGGGAGTGATGCTCGGCCCGCTCTTCGGATTTGCCGCTTGTTTTTTAGGTGATTTGGCAGGCTTCTTTTATCATTCTGCCGGGTACGCCTATCTGCCGTGGATCGGGATTTCCTTAGGGTGCACCGCCATGATTGCGGGACTTGTAATCAACGGGTTACCGGAAAAAGGGAAGGGATTTCTCTTTTTTAAAATTGCGCTCGTTTGCGTTTTGACCTTTTGTATTTGTACGGTGGCAATCAATACGACGGCTTTTTGGATTCTCTATTCCAAAGTGGATTACGGCACGTATTTGATTTCCCGTCTGTTTGTACAAGGACAGATTTGGAACAGTCTTGTCAACTATGCGCTGCTCTTTATCACCGTTCCTGCAGTGAAAAAACTCAAATTATAGGCAGAAAGCAAGAAAAGTCGTCGGTAAAAGTACGGCGTGGCAAGTGGATAACATCATAAAAAGTTGAAAAAGGCGTCAAGAAAGTTGACGTTTTTTTATTATTATGTTATAATAATAAAGAATGCTAATCAAAAATGGGGCGATATACCCCGTGAAGGAGCAAAAATGTTACAATCTCTGCTTTGGCCGAATCATTCCTATATTGAAATTTTCGGTATTCAGATTTACTGGTACGCCATCATCATCGTGTTTGGAATGTTGGCGGCGTTTGCGGTGATTTCTCTGCTGTTCAAGCGCAGAAATATGTCGCCCGATCTCTTTCTTACCATTTTCGTCATTTGTTTGCCGATTGCCATCGTGACGACTCGTCTGTTCTATTGCATTACGGACGGAATATATATCACCGAATGGTTCAGTTGGTCGTCCATTCGCCAAGGCGGTTTATCTATTGTCGGCGGTATTCTCGGCGGTGCGGCGAGTGTTGCTGCAGTCTGCTATTTCAAAAAAGTCAATTTCTTGCGTGTGGGGGATTGCGTAGTTGTGGGGCTTTTGCTCGCACAATCCATCGGGCGTTGGGGAAATTTCGTCAACCAGGAAGTGTACGGCGGCTTGGTGGAAAATCCTGCGTTGCAATGGTTCCCGTTGGCGGTATTTATCGAAGGAAAGGCAGAATGGCATTACGCATTCTTCTTCTATGAAAGTATGGTCACGTTGACGGCGTCCGTCCTGTTGTTTATCAACGCATGGAAAAATCCCTACAAACCCAACGGCGTCAATTCCGCTTGTTATTTCATCGTATACGGGCTTACCCGTTCCATTATGGAGCCTTTACGTGACAACAGCTTCATTTTGCAAGGCGGAGCGGACGGCAGCGGTATTCCTTGGTCGCTCGTCTTCTCTTTGCTCATGTTCGTGGCAGGTGTGACGTGGCTTGTCGTCTTGCTCGTTCGCAATCGTAAAAAGGAAGGAGTCCTTTTCGGTTCTCTTCGGGAAGATCCTTATGGAATCACTCGATTTATCGGAGATACGAAAGACGAGATTGCCTATAAGGACAACATCAATATTATGTGTTCGATTTATCCTGAACGCTATCCCGAAAAAACGGCTCAGGAAGAGGACGTGAAAAATGCGTCTATGGCGTCAAAGAAAGATGCCGAGGATGAGAACAAGGAAGGAGGTGCGCAAGCATGAGAAATTTGACACTTTTAACTGACTTGTATCAGCTCACGATGGGGTATGGCTTTTTCAAAAACGGTAAGCATGAAGAGACTGTCACCTTCGATTTGTTTTTCCGTAGAAAGGAACTAATTACCTATTCGATTGCGGCAGGGTTAGAACAAGCAATGGATTATCTATTGAACTGGCGTTTCGAGGAGGAGGATATTGCCTATCTTCGTGGGCTTAACCTCTTTGGAGAGGATTTCCTTGAATATTTGAAAAATATGCGTTTCACAGGAGATGTGTACGCCGTTCGCGAAGGAGAACCCGTTTTTCCCGGTGAGCCTATTCTCACGGTGAAAGCTCCCCTTATTCAAGCACAGTTTGCGGAAACGGCGCTGTTAAATATCATCAATCACCAGACGTTGATTGCAACGAAGTCTTCTAAAATTACTCGTGCGACGGGTGGTAAGGGCGCGGTGATGGAGTTTGGTCTTCGCAGAGCGCAGGGCCCCGATGCCGGAATTTATGGTGCAAGAGCGGCGATTATCGGCGGCTGTTCATCTACGTCTAACCTTATTACGGGACAGATGTTCGGCGTGCCTGTTGCCGGTACGATGGCGCATAGTTTCGTTATGGATTATCCTACCGAATACGAAGCTTTTCGTGCGTACGCAAAGGCATACCCCGACAACTGTATGCTTCTCGTCGATACGTACGACACGTTACGCAGCGGCGTTCCCAACGCCATTAAAGTGTTTAAGGAATTGAAAGCGGAAGGGCATAAACCCAAGGGAATCCGTTTGGACAGCGGCGACCTTGCTTACCTTTCCAAGAAAGCACGTGTCATGCTGGACGAAGCGGGCTTCCCCGATGCCATGATTTGCGTTTCGGGGGATTTGGATGAGAAACTCATCAATTCCCTCTTGCAGCAGGGTGCAAAGATTGATTCGTGGGGGATCGGCACCAAGCTCATCACCTCGGAAGATTTGCCCTCGCTCGGCGGTGTTTATAAGCTTTCTTCCGTCATTGAGAAGGACGGCTCGGTGACGCCGAAAATTAAGCTTTCGGATAACCATGCCAAGATTACCAACCCCGGGTTTAAGAGCTTGTATCGTCTGTACGACCGTGAAACGGGCATGGCGATTGCCGACCTTATCACCTTGAAAGAAGAAGTGGTGGACGATAGCAAGCCTTTGACTCTATTCCACCCCGTTGAGACGTGGAAACAACATGAGGTGGAAAACTTCATCGTCGAACCCTTGCAGCATACCATTGTCAAAGACGGAAAGCTCGTGTACGAGTTCCCTCCCCTTATGGAAGTGCAGGCGTTCTCTAAAAAGCAACTTTCGAGATTCTGGGAAGAGTATTTGCGTTTGGATTTGCCTCAATTGTATAAGGTGGATCTTTCCGACGGATTACATAAGCTGAAATTCGGTATGATCGAAGAAATTCGTCAAAAGACGACGAAAAAGGTAAAGGGGAATTGAGTATGCAGGCAAAAAAGGAAAACGGACGGGGCATGGCCGCATTGAAAACAAGATGGAAGGAAAATTTGAATACGAATCTTTGGGGAGTCCTTCTTCTTGGAGTTTTGCTTCTCGTGGATATGCTCACGAAAATTTTGGCAGACGTTTATTTCAATTTGCCCGATTCTCCGAATGTAATCGAGGTGATTCCCGGGTATCTGGATTTTCGCATCAGCTATAATCAAGGTATGGCGTTCAGCATGGGTGAGAGTGCGCCTGTGGCAGCAAAGATGGCACTGGTAGCAGGAACAGGTGTTTTGTTCGTTGCGTTATTTGCACTCTATCTGTTTGCGGACAAGCGTCGCACTTGGTTACGAGTTTCTCTTTTGTTCGTTGTGGCAGGGGGGCTTGGAAACTTTATAGATCGAATTTTGTATCTTGCGGATCCCACTTTGCTTGCGGGCGTGCGTGATATGGTGCATTTAAAAATTTGGTTTATGGATTTCGGCGTATGTAATTTTGCCGATTTCTTCATTGTCGGAGGAGCGATTGCGCTGATGTGCGCTCTTGTGTTCTTTGACAGCGTAGCCATTTTCCCGATGACGAAAAAGTATAAAGTGCTCGCTAAAGAGTACGAGGAAAAAGAGAATCGCAAGCAAAAATCAAAGGAAGAAAATTGACATGGATCAACGACTGTTCGTTGCGGAAGATAACTGTAAACGGCTGGACGTGTTCTTGAGCGAACAGACGGAAGAGTTCACCCGTTCTCGGCTGAAAAAGCTTATAGAGGGGGGGCAGGTGTGCGTCAACGGGAATATCGTCACCAAAGCAGGAGCGGATATTAAGCGAGGCGACAGCGTGCTCGTCACCGTGCCCGAAGCGGTAGAATATGCGGTTAAACCTGAAAATATTCCCATAGAAATCGTGTATGAAGACGCCGATTTCGCCGTTGTGAACAAGCCGCAGGGTATGACCGTTCACGTCGGGAACGGAAATGAGAGCGGAACGCTCGTCAACGCCCTTTTGTATGCGCTCGATCATTTGAGCGGCGTCGGCGGCGTGCTTCGTCCCGGTATTGTTCATCGAATAGACAAGGATACGACAGGTTTGCTCGTCGTGGCAAAAAATGACAAGGCACACGTTTCACTTGCCGGGCAGATTGCGGAAAAGAGCTGTCATAGGACGTATTTTGCCTTGCTGGAAGGAAATTTGAAAGAGGAGCGTGGAAGGGTGGTTACCGACATCGGCAGACATCCCACCGATCGCCTCAAAATGGCGGTCCTGCCTGACGGGCATGGGAAAATTGCCATTACCGATTTTGAAATGGTGGCACATTTTGGAAATGATTTCACCCTTTGCAAGTTTGATTTGCAGACGGGGCGCACCCATCAAATTCGAGTACACGCCAAACACCTTGGTCACCCTGTGGCAGG
>CAZBQP010000014.1:0-14864 GCA_964494075.1 uncultured Clostridia bacterium | reverse complement strand
GTATAGTATTAATGCTTGTTTTGCGCCCTGTTTTGTTCAGGGCAATTTTAGAAGCAATCTATTACATCAATTTAGGAAAAAATTAACCCAAAACGGAGGTGTTTAATATGTCGAGAGTATGCAATATCTGCGGGAAAGGTCAGGCTTCCGGTAACAACGTCAGCCACTCCAACCGTAAAACGAGAAGAACGTTCAAAGTAAACGTACAGAAGATTTCCTACGTGGAAGACGGCAAGGAAGTGAACGGCTACGTTTGTGCAAGATGCATCAGAACGCTTAAAAAAGCAGACGCTGAATAATCGGCAATCTTTTTACGTCTGACGTTACGAACCGACTGAAAACAGTCGGTTTTTTGCGTTTACAAAATTCATAGACGCCACGACACGTTAATAAGAAATTAACCTGCCCTGCTTTTGAAGTGAAAATACCTGACTCATTCATATAAAGCATGATATAATAAACTCACCGAAAAAATAAGAATTTGTGGAAGGATATATCCATGAAAAATACAAAAATCTGTCCAAAATGCCAATCTGCAAACATTGTCAGAATTGACGGCTATTCCGGTGCATACGGTTCCGGAAACAATGTGCTGACCGGCAATACAATCTTTTCTGCGGTAAATGTGAACAGATATATATGCTGTAACTGTGGATTTACAGAAGAATGGATTGATAAAGAAGATATACAAAAGATAGTGAAAAGCAAAAAGGCAAAAAGATAAAATCCAACACGTCGATTACTTCGCAACTCAAATCTTGGGGAGCAATACATCCATATTCAATATAGATGAACCGTCACACGCATTACAACGTGGGTTCTATTTTCCGTCATAATCCTTATTCAAACAATATCAACAAATACTCTTTTGATCTGCACTCAACGTACACATCTTGAAACAAGAAGTTCTAACAAATTCGAAAAAAATTCAACAAAACAAAAAAGAAAAGGAGATTTTATCATATATCACCATAAAACGAGCCATCCTTTTTTCGCCTGAACGTCACCACTATTATGACTTTATAAAAGTTTAAATAACCCAGATTATGACTTATATTAAAGAAGCGAGCTTATTCCTTACCATAGAACAAGCTCGCTTTTACTTTATCTTTATGATCGTTTATACAGGCAATGTTCCCCCCTGCAAAGGGAGCTCCTCTTTCGATCTTATAATTTTACGCAACAACACTTGTATGACGCCGAACGCCACCACCAAAGAAATCAACCAGCTCACGGGATAAGACACGAAGATGGAATCGAGCGTCGGAATGGCGGCAAACACCGTCTCCAACCAAATCACACGGAATACACAAGCACCGACAAGGGAAATTCCGGTGGAAACGATTGATCTGCCCATTCCTCGCAAAACGCCCGTGCATACGTTCATAATACCGCACAGGAAATACGGACCTGCGATATAGGAAAGTCTCGTCAATGCGGCGTTCATGGCGTACCATTCCAAGCTTCCCTCTACGCCGTCTACAATACCGTACAACCCCAGAAGCGGCTTCGCAAAAAGAAGAATTGTCGTAGACATCACCACGCCGACGATCGTCACGATACAAAAACAATCGTACATAATGCGCTTGATTCGCTCGGGCTTTTTCGCCCCCATGTTTTGGCTGGTAAAGGTAATCGCACCCTGATAGACGGAATCCATACCCATGAAAATAAAGCTTTCCAGATTGCCCGATGCAGCGCTGCCGTTGACGATGGGCTGATATTCGTAACCGGGAGGCACGATTGTATTATTCACCTGCACGACGGAAGATTGAATAAGCATATTCGAGAGGGAAAATAAGGCACCTTGAAGCCCTGCGGGGAGTCCGTTCATGACAATGTCACGAAAGGCGTGCCAATCCACTTTGAGCTTATGAAAGAAAAAGGTCGTATCATCTTGATCACGATGCAGTTTCCAAAGCAACACGACAAAGGAAACGACGTTAGAAATCCCCGTTGCAAGCGCCACACCCTCCACGGACATTCCCACAACAAGGACGAAAAAGAGGTTGAGTCCCACGTTGAGCAAGCCCGTAGACATCAAAACGATGAGAGGCGTTTTCGCATCCCCTTTTGCACGGAAAATCGCAATCAAATAATTGGTGAGCGCCAAAAAAGGTACACAACAAAAATAGACGTCCGTATAGGTGACGGCAAGATCTAACAACGAGCCTGTATTCCCCATAAAATCCAACACAGGTCGAGCGATTATCAAGCCTATAATCATGCCGACGATACCAAATGCAACCGCCATCAAAAGAGAGGTGTGCACCGCTTTTTGTACTCGTTCTCGATCCTTAGAGCCGATTTCACGAGCAACGACAACGTTTGCACCTACCGAAAATCCGATGAATACGTTGACGATTAAATTAATGAAAGCGCCCGTCGTACCGATAGCACCCACGGCGTTTTGTTCCTTCGACAAACTGACGACCATCATATCTGCGGCGTTATAGAGCACCTGCAAAAGATTGGTGGCAATGATGGGCAAAATGAATAAAACGATTTTCCAAAAGACTTTGCCCTCGGTAAAATCTAAATTTTTCTTAACCTTTTCCATATCACGCCTTCAACCGAGCAATCATTTCAGCGCGGTTTTCCGCCTTAAATACAGCGTTTCCGGCAACGATTACGTTTGCGCCCGCCGCCTTGATTGTTTCCACGTTTTCAGCGTTTACACCGCCATCGATTTCCAAATCGATCTCCCTGCCAAGCCCGTCTATCATTGCACGAATTTGACGCAATTTATCCAGAGCAGAAGGAATGAATTTCTGTCCGCCGAACCCGGGGAACACGCTCATGACCAACACCATATCGCAATCTTCCACAATCGCTTGAATTGCTTCGACGGGCGTATCGGGATTGATTACGGCGCCGCATTTTTTTCCCGTAGATTTAATGAGAGCAAGCACCTCTTTGATGTTCTCTTTGCACGCCTCGTAATGCACGGTAATGATATCTGCACCTGCTTGTGCGAAACGTTCCACGTATTTTTCAGGGTGCACAATCATCAAATGACAATCGAGGGGAAGGGTGGTACATTTGCGCAAATCCTCCACCATTTTGATGCCAAAAGTGATATTTTGGACAAATACGCCGTCCATGACGTCACAATGAATAAGATCGGCGCCGCTCTCTTCCAGAGAACGCACTTCTTCTCCCATCTTCGAGAAGTCCGCCGATAAAATAGAAGGTGCAATCTTGATTTTTTTCATATCTTTTCTCTCCTGTTTATTTCCGAGCGGAATTATAAAAACTCCGTTTCTTTACCCTTTACTCAAACCATTCTTCCATTTACCAACATTCAAATTGCCAAACGGAAAGAAGAGAAGGGTTACGATTCCGCCGTATTCTCTTTATTTTCTTCTAAATAACTTGCACGAAGCTGTCCGCAAGCGCCACCGATATCCACACCGATCTGACGACGCAACGTCGCCGAAATGCCTCCCTTTTCAAGATAGCCTAAAAAGCGGTAAGCGTCTTTATCACTCGTCGATTTCAACGTCCGTTCCTTCACCTCGTTCAAGCGAATCAAGTTCACGTGACAGGGCTTTCCCTTCAAGAGCTGGATCAAAGCTCTCGCATGTTCTTCGTCGCAATTTTCACCTTCGATGAGGGTGTATTCAAAATAATATCGTCTGCCCGTCTTGGCGAAATAATATTCGCACGCTTTGAGAATTTCCGAAATTTTGTACGCCTTCGCAACGGGCATGGTGCGTGCACGTTCTCCGTCCTCCGTCGCATGCAAAGATACGGTCAAATTCAAGGGAATCCCCTCGTCTGCCAGTCGATACATTTTAGGCACGATGCCGCACGTGGAAAGAGAAATATTCCGTGCGCTGATGCACACGCCTCCTTCCGCCGTCACGTTGCGCAAAAAAGCCAACACTTCGTCGTAGTTATCGAGCGGTTCTCCGCTGCCCATCAAAACGACGTTCGTCACAGCCCTCGCTTCTTTCCCCTGCCCGGACACTTCCTTTTTATGCAAGGCGTTCACCACGAGAATTTGACAGAGAATTTCTCCTGCCGACAAGTTGCGAATCAACCCGTGTAAAGTCGAGGCGCAAAATTGACATCCCATACGACAACCCACCTGCGTAGAAACGCATTGTGTGAAGCCGTATTTATATTTCATAAGCACCCCTTCCACGAGGTTTCCGTCTGCATATTCAAAAAGATATTTCTCCGTTCCGTCCGAAGAGAAAAAGGTCTCCTTGATACGCACAGGCTCATTTTCGTACTCTTCCAAGAGCTTCTCTTTCAACACTTTGGAAAGAGAGGTGATATCGGCGATTCGTTTACCCTGCATCAACCCCTCATAGAGCTGTTTCGCCCGAAATTTTTTCTCGCCCATCGCAAGGACAAGTGTCTCAAGCTCGGCATAACTCAAATCTTGTAGAATCTTTTTCATAACTTCTTCTTTACTTTACTGACGTAAAATCCTGCCCCGTACGCAGTGTCGGGCAAAAATTGCAAGCCGTATTTTTTCTTTTCATGTGTAAGCGGACTGTCGATTTCTTCCAACTCGTATTCGGGATGCGTTTTCAAAAAATTCTCGACGACTTTATCGTTTTCGCATTCAAACAGCGAACAGGTGGAATAATACAGCGTTCCGCCCTTTTTCACATATCGACAGACGGCAGATAAAATGTCCGTCTGCGCCTTTTTAATCCCTGCAAAATCCTCCGATTTCCGGAAGAGCTTGATATCGGGATTTTCGCTCACCGTGCCGAACCCCGAACAGGGTGCGTCGCACAAAACGGCATCAAATTTCTCCTCATACGCAGGATCGAACACGGCGCTGTCCTTCTGCATCTCCTCGACGTTTTCCACACCCATACGAGTCTTGTATTGACGAATCAACTCTACACGATGGGCGTGAAGCTCGAAAGAGGTCACCTGTTTACATTTTTTGGCGAGCAGAATAGATTTCCCACCCGGCGCCGCACAACAATCCAGTAAACTTTCGCAAGGCTCGACAACGTCGCAAATAGCAATGCTCCCCACCGACTGGAAGGTATACTTCCCTTCGTCAAACCCCTCGTCTCGAACAAAGTTTTCAAAAATATAATTCTGTGCAAAAGGAGTTGCAAGGTGCGGCTTTTGTAAATACGCTTCCTCTCCCCTTTCAAATCGCACGGAAACACCTGCGCTTCTTGCCTCGGCAATCGCCTGCGCTCTCTCTCCATACTCTCTGTTCAAGAGCTTATAAGCATACAACGGATAGGATGCACGAATTGCGCAGCCTTCTATTCCTTGAGGAAGAGCAGCGTCCACCTCCGCCCTGTCAAAACGACGCAAAAAGGCATTGACAAATCCGGAAACGCCCCCTTTGCCCAACTTTTTGCAAAGCGTCACGGCGCAATCGGTGACCATATACCTCTTTTTATCCATGTATAGGAGCATATACAACGAAATTTTCAGCAAAATACGCACGGAAAGCTTGGGCGCTTTGGGTGCGTAATGTTTGATACAAAAATCCAGATAACCGTCGTTTTCCAGCACGCCGTATACGATACGAACGGTGCGTGCACGGTACTGTTCCTCGATGTACACCTCCGAAATCGCCTGTTTGACGTGTGCGCCATCTGAATAGACGCGCGTTAAAATTTGAAAGGGATCGTAAACGGGATTGCTCAACATACGAACACCTGCCCTTTCTTGGCTTTTCTGCCGTTGAGGAAATCGCTTCCGGAAATCTTTTTACCACCCGCCGCCTGCACTTCGGTGAGCTTCACCGCTCCGTCTTTGCACTTCACGAGCAAGCCGCGTTTGGGGCGATCGGAAAGCACTTCGCCGCAAACGGCGTTTTCCATAATCGTCATTTCCTCTTCGTTGAGAATTGCTCTCTCCGCTCGATAGACGTTAATCGAATCCCCTTCAAGCGTCGTATACGCAACGGGGGAGGGATTCATACCACGAATGAGATCGACAATCTCCTTACAGGGCTTGGAAAAATCAATTTTCGCCTGTTCTTTATTGATTTTACGCACTACGCAAACCCCTTCGTCAGGCTGTGGAGTCAAAGTATACGTTCCCCCTTCCAAAAGGCGGAGCGCCTTCACGATTAAATCTGCACCGATAAGGGAAAGACGGTCGGAAAGTTCTCCATACGTCTCTGTTTCCGAAACGGGCGTTTGTTCCACGCAAAGCACGTCGCCGCAATCCAGACCAAGTTCCGTTTTCATAATCGAAACACCCGTACTATTTTCCCCGTTCAAAATACAGCTTTGAATGGGCGAAGCGCCACGATACTGCGGCAAAAGCCCTGCATGAATATTCCAAACACCCATGGGAAAAAGATCGAGCACCGCCTGCGTGAGAATTTGTCCATACGCACACGTAACGAGAAGATCACCGCCGAACGATTTCACCTCTTCGATACAATCACGAATTTTTTCAGGCTGCAAAACGGGAATCCCCAGCGCCGCCGCCGCAATTTTTACGGGGGGAGGCGTAAGCACGCCCTTTCGGCCCTGCGGTTTATCAACCTGCGTAATGACGCCGACGATTTCAAATCCGTTGCGATGAATATTTTGAAGGGCAGCCACCGCAAATTCGGGGGTGCCTGCAAATACGATTTTCATACCTTTCTCCGTTTAGTCACACTTTTGCAGTTGCGTCGCCTTGTCAATATACAAAATGCCGTCGAGGTGGTCAAGCTCGTGACAGATGGCACGTGCAAAGAACCCTTTCGCTTTGAGAATATGCTTTTCTCCATTTCTGTCGTAATAGCGCAAAGTCACCTTCATAGGACGGGAAACAACACCCTGCTTGCCACGTACGGAAAGACAGCCTTCCCAGCCGTTCTGTTCGCCGCTCTGTGCGATAATCTCGGGATTGATAAACTCAAAATACCCCTCATCCACCTGCACGACGACAACACGGCGCAAAATGCCCACTTGCGGAGCCGCAAGTCCTGCGCCCTCTTCCTTCTTCACTGTGTCGTTCATATCCGCCAAGAGTGCCCATAATTTTTCATCAAACGATTCCACCGGGAAACATTTTTGTCTCAACACCTCATCGCCGACCTGTACTACGTTACGAATTGCCATATCTTCTATTCTCCTTGTTTATTCTCCGTTCCGCCTCGAACAAATGCCCGAGCTCAACTTAAATTCGTGGGGTTTTCTTCCACACTGACAAGCGCATCACGATTTCTCGCCGCTGCGCATATATCATAAATTTTCGGCAACACCGAAGTGTCCGAAATACGCATGAGCACCTGATAGCGATACCGATTTTGAATCCGCTTAATGGGCGCACGCATTTTATTAAAAAATAGGAATTTATCGGGATTTTCCGTGTACAACCTTTCCAACCCCACGTACACCTCACGCAAAGCTTCGATACATTTTTTATCCTCTTCTCCCGTCACCAAAACTCGTACGATTTTGGAAAAGGGAGGAAACGCCATTGCTGCACGCAAGGAAATTTCATTTTGATAAAACCCCTCGTAATCGTAGCTCGTGGCGAAACGCAACACTTCGTTTTCAGGATCGAAGGTCTGCATGACGACCTTGCCTTGTTCCTCTGCTCTGCCGCTTCTTCCTGCCACCTGTGTAATCAACTGAAAGGTACGTTCTCCGCTTCGATAATCGGAAAAATGCAAGCTCATGTCCGCATCCAAAATCCCGACGAGGGTGACGGTGGGAAAATCGTGTCCTTTCGCAATCATCTGCGTACCCACGAGAATATCCGCCTTTTTCTCGGCGAACGCTTTCAAAATCTTATAATGCCCCTCTTTCCCGCTCGTCGTGTCATTATCCATGCGAAGAATCCGTGCGGAGGGATAGAGTTTTTCCAACTCTGCCGCAATTCTCTGCGTACCCGTTCCGGCATAGGACAGCTTGATGCCACCGCAATCGGGACAGGCGGTGAGCATCTTGTATCTTGCGCCGCAAAAATGGCATTTCAAGCATTTTTCA
Organism: uncultured Clostridia bacterium; assembly: GCA_964494075.1. GTDB lineage: Bacteria > Bacillota > Clostridia > Christensenellales > Borkfalkiaceae > Scatosoma. The sequence goes on along the minus strand of CAZBQP010000014.1, from coordinate 6,936 downwards.
TCCCTATGATAGGTGAGGGATACGTCACACGCCTCGCATTTGGCGACGTAGCCGCACTCCTTGCAAATAACCGTCTGCGAATACCCTCGACGATTCAAAAACAAAATGGCTTGCTTATCTGCCGCAAGACATTTTTCAAGCTCCTCTTTGAGTACCCCCGAAAAGGAGGAATTATTTCCTCTGCGCACCTCACGACGCATATCTGCGATGATAATTTCAGGCAAGGGACGCTTGTTAATGCGTTTTTCCAAACGAATGAGGGAAAACTCCCCTTCTTTCGCTCGTTTATACGTTTCCGCAGAGGGAGTGGCACTCCCCAAAACGAGCTTACACCCGTTGTATTTTGCACGAAGTAAAGCGACGTCAAAAGTGTTGTAACGGGGTGCGCTGTCGCTTGAATAGCTGGAATCGTGTTCCTCGTCGATAATGATGACTCCGAGGTTTTCCAAGGGAGCAAATACGGCGCTTCTTGCACCGATGGCGATTTTCGCCTCTCCCGTACGCAATCTCCACCACTCGTCAAATCGCTCGCCGGCAGAAAGTCCGCTATGCAAAATGGCAGCATTCTTTCCAAACCTTGCACGAAGCTGTGCAAGCATTTGAGGCGTCAAAGAAATTTCGGGCACGAGGAAAATAGAGCTTTTCCCCTCCTCCAAACATTTGGCAATGAGGGTGAGATAAATTTCCGTCTTGCCGCTACCCGTAACGCCATGCAAAAGTTGCACCGTTCTCCCGTCCGTTTGAATGGTATGCACGGCACGAGCTTGATCGTCGGTGAGTGTCCTTGTCACCTTTTCACTCGTCACGCCCGTATAGGGATCACGAAGCAACTGCTCCTTGGCAATCGTTACGTACCCCTTCTTTTGTAATGCCGAAACGCCGCCCGGGAATATACTGTTCAAATAGGCGCAATCCGTCTTACCGTGTTCGGCAAGATATTCCGCCGCCCCGATTTGATTTTTTGCACTCTTGACGAGCTTCATTTCTGACAGCGGAACTTGCAGTGTCGCATAATTCCGCATAAGCTCTCTTACCTTTCCCGTCCGCATTTCGGAAGGCAGAAACAATCGCAAGGCGAGCGCTTTTGGCACTCGATAGCGAGCGGTGATCTTGTTTGCGAGCATGAGACATTCGGCATTGATAGCAGGAAGCTCATCCGGGCAGGGAATCACCTTTTTTAGACGTTCCTTTGGTAAGTCGGAGCGCTCTTTCAAGCGCATGACGAAGCCCGGTAACGTCTTATTGCCGAAGGGCGCAAGAACACGGCTGCCAACCACGATATCGTCGTCGCAGAGATAATCGAAAATTCTATCCGTTTCACTCGCCGCAATATCGACGATGACTTCCGCTACCATACTCCCTTCTCCCGTTTTTTATTCCCATGAAAAACGCCTCGTCATAGCGAGGCATTTTACTTAGTCTTTAGCTACGACGACTTTGCCCTCTGCAATATCCTTGCAAGCGGTCAAAAGTTCCTTGTCTTTGCCCGTCGAATCGTGAATACCGAGGTTCTTTTCAGTCTCGATAATCTGGCGAGCACGCTTTGCCGCAATCGTGCAGAGCGCGTAACGGCTGATGGGTTCTTCTTCCGTACCTAATTTTCTAATCATTTCATCTACCGAAGGTTCGTTAATCATATTGTTTACACTCCTTTTCTGTGTTTTCTTTCTAAAATGTATTATTCCTTACCGTCGAGGATTCCCTCTACTTCCGCTATTGCGGTGTCAAGGTCGTCATTGACGATATAGTAATCGTATTTGTCCCGTTGCGCAAGTTCGTATTCCAGCCTTGCCAAACGGATTTTGAGGGATTCTTCGTCTTCGGAGCCACGTCCGATCAAACGACGTTTCAGCTCTTCCACCGACGGAGGGGCAATCATAACCAACACCAACTCGGGAAATTCCTTTTTTACGTTGAGAGAACCCACCACGTCAATTTCCAAAATAATCGACTTCGTTTTCAAAGTTTCCTCGACGAAAGAACGAGGCGTCCCGTAATAATTTCCGAAATGTTCGTCGTATTCCAAAAAGTCATTTTCTTCGATGCGGCGCTTAAATTCCTCTTGGGATATAAAGAAATAATGTTTGCCGTCTATTTCTCCTTCACGAGGTTTGCGCGTCGTGCAAGAAACGGATTCCACCACGTCGTCACGCTTGTTGATAATCGTCTTTACAATCGTGCCCTTGCCTACGCCTGCAGGACCGGACACCGCCATCAATATGTGCTTCATAATCACTCCAGATTTTGTACTTGTTCACGGATTTTTTCAATCTCGTTTTTGAGCGCAAGCCCTGCTCTCGTAATCGCCACGTCGTTGCTCTTGGAGCAGGTGGTGTTCGCTTCTCGATTAAACTCCTGCACTAAAAAGTCCAACTTTCTACCCACGATTCCCTCTTGGGCGATGCTTCTAAACTGTTCGATATGCGAACGCAATCTCGTCAGTTCCTCGTCGATGTTGCTCTTGTCCGTAAAGACGGCAACTTCCGTCAAGATTCTGCTCTCGTCGATCGTCGTGCTGGCAAGATATTCTTTCACTTTCGCCGTCAACTTTTCACGATACTCCGCCGCCACGAGAGGGGCACGTTCGGAAATCTCCCCTACAAGCCCTTCGATGACGTCCACTCGCTGCAACATATCCGCCTTGAGCTTTTCCCCTTCAACGAGTCGCATCTCATTGAGTTTATCGAGTGCAGCGTTCAACGCCACGTCCAGTCCCTTCGTCATTTCCTCGTCCAAGGACAAACTGTCCTCCTGTTTGAGCACTTCGGGATAACGAAGGACGGAAGAAATCGTAACGTCGTTTTCGATGTCGGGAAAGGATTCTTGAAGCGCCTTTGCTGCCGCCATGTAAGAAGCAGCCAAGTTCAAATCGGTAGCGAGCGTCGTATTCCGCTCCCGCTTGTCTTTCAAAGAAATATAGAGATCGCAATGGCCGCGCGTAAGTTTTTTGCGAACGGTCGTACGAACGACGTCTTCATACGCCGCAAAAATGCGAGGCGCTTTGATGGACACGTCCAAATAACGGTTGTTCACCGTCTTAATTTCGCAGACGATTTCCAAACCGCCTTCTGCATATTCGCCTTTTCCGTAACCCGTCATACTGAGCATGGAATTTTTCCTCGTCTTATATCGTATTTTTTCGTATCATCTACAACATTGCATAGTACTGATAGTATCATTATAGCAAAATTTTTGAAGAATTTCAAGTAGTATTGCCCCCTTTTCTTCTCTTTTTTATAAAAAAGAGAGAAAAACGCCAGAGCGGGCGTTTTTCAAAAGCAATTTTTCACAATGTATTGCATGCATTTGCTTACAGCATGGATTGAAAGGTTTGTTCGTCAATAATCTTAATCCCCAGCTTTTGCGCTTTTTGAAGTTTACTACCTGCCTCGTCGCCTGCCACGACCAACGTCGTTTTCGCCGTCACCGACGATTGACAAACGCCTCCTCGCTCCTCGATGAGTTTTTGCGCTTCGCTGCGTTTGAAAGAATGTAACGTACCCGTCAACACAACGGATTCGCCTGAAAATATCCCCTCTTTCTTTTCTTCCGACCACGTGGGCGCAATCCCCATTTCCGTCAATGCATCCAACTGCGCCAAATTAATTCCGTCCGTAAAGTACGCCAAAATCGCATTTGCCGTAATCTCCCCAACGTTGTCAAGCAAGAGCAACTCCTCCAAAGTCGCCCTTCTCAAATTGTCCATCGTTTTGAATCGTGTTGCCAAGTCTTTCGCCGCCACTCTACCTACGCCCTCGATGCCGATTGCGTAAATGAACGCATCCATGGTAGGTGTCTTGCTGTTTTTTATCGCCGTCAAGAGGTTGGTAATTTTCTTATCCTTAAAGCCTTCCAACTCGCCGAGATCTTCCGCCGTCAAGCGATACAAATCGGCAAAATCTTTCACCTTCCCCTTCTTCACAAGCTGCAACGCCGTGCTGTCTGAAAAACCGTCGATATTCATGGCGTTTTTGCTGGCATAATGATCGAGCATCGCCACAATGCGAGGCACGCAATCTCGATTCGGGCAGAACAAGTGTGCCCCCACTTCTTGCAAAAGCGTGCCGCAAGCAGGACACACCGTCGGCTTTTCCACATCTTTGCTATGCGCCATATGCTCCGTCGTTCCCAAAATTTCAGGAATGACTTCGTTCGATCTTCTCACAAGCACGCGCGAGCCTATCTTCACGTCCTTTCTCACAATGTCGCCGTAGTTGTTGAGGGTAGCTCTCGACACGGTGACGCCGCCAAGTTCCACAGGTTCTAAAAGAGCGAGCGGCGTAAGCTTTCCCGTTCTGCCCACCTGCCAGTTTACTCCTTTCAAAATCGTGGTCACTTCTTCTGCTTCAAACTTGTACGCCATCGCCCAACGGGGGAACTTGTCCGTAAAACCGAGTTCCTCTCGAAGCGCCGCATCGTCCACCTTAATTACTGCCCCGTCCGTCAATACGTCAATATTTCGACGTTCCACCTCGATTTCGGAAATTGCGTTTTTCACTTCTTCCCCCGTCTTGCAGACTTTGAAATAGGGGAACACCTTAAATCCTTCTTTCACGAGGAACTCATGTGCGTTCGTTTGAGACATGGGTGCCCCATCCGAAGTGTAATTGACGTCGTAGAAGTAAATATCAGGTCTGCGAAGCTGCGTAATCTTTGGATCGAGGTTACGAATCGCCCCTGCCGCCGCATTTCGTGCGTTTTTGAGAGGCTCTGCCGCACTTTCATTGTATTTATCGAGCACGGAAAGACGAATCACCGCTTCCCCACGGACTTCTAAGGTACCCATGTACGAGATGACGAGCGGAAAGGACTTAATCGTGAGCACTTGCGCCGTCACGTCTTCCCCAACGACGCCATTCCCACGTGTGGTTGCACGAACGAATTTTCCCTCCTCGTACGTTAGGCAGACGGTAAGCCCGTCAAACTTATATTCTACCGTATATTCGGGAGTTCTTCCTGCCAGTTTTTCCACACGAGTCAAAAACCCGTCCAACTCCGTTTCCGACGTAGATTTATCCAAGCTGAACAATCGTGCAATATGCGTATGCTTTTCAAACCCCTTAATAGGCTCTCCGCCAACACGACGAGTGGGGCTGTCCGGATACACCTCTCCGTTCTCCTCTTCCAGCCGACGAAGCTCATCATACAAGACGTCGTACTCCTTATCGGACACCGTAGGCGCATCGAGGACGTAGTATTCGTACGCCCATTTATTGAGAATATCCACCAGTTCTCTTTGTCTGTTCATATTTTCACCTATATCACCGTCAAAGGTGCAATCGTGGCGGACAGCTGTTTAATACCTATCCCCTCGAACGCAACGTTCAAAATCATATTACTCCCCACACCACGCACGGAAATGATCGTTCCCGCGCCGAATTTCGGATGACGAACTTTCACGCCCTCGTGGAACATGGACAAATCTTTTCCGCCTGCCGTAGGTTTTCCTGCCTTTTGCGAGCCGCCGTACGTAAAGCCGCCGCTGTTTTTCGTCGACTGCGCACCGTAACTCGAACTTCCATAGTGGGAGCTTCCGTAGCTCGAACTTCCATAGCTCGAACCGCCGTTCCACGCCGAGCGAGTCACGGCAGAATTACCGCGTGAAGAATCACGATAGGATTGATAGCCGCCGCCAAAGCTCGTTTTTCTACCTTCATATTCATCATTCGACGCATACCTGCCCCCACCGTATGCGCTGTTCCCATACGAATCGGGATCATCCCAATCGGAATATCCGCGCGGTGCGAACCGAGTTTCTTTGGGTAAATCCAACGCCGAGGACAACTCTTTCAAAAACCTTGAACGAGCCGTCGGTTCTCTCTTCCCGTATAGATAACGACTCTTGGAACGAGTCATATACAAACGTTCTCTTGCACGTGTGATTGCCACGTACATCAAGCGACGCTCTTCTTCCATTTCGTCATCGTGACCGATCGAACGGGAAATGGGCAAAACGTTCTCTTCCAAGCCGCAAATAAACACGCACTTAAATTCCAACCCCTTTACGGAATGTACCGTGGCGAGCGTCACGTAATTGCCGTCGTCCATTTCATCAGTGTCCGAAGAAAGGGTGACTTGATTGAGATAGTCGGTGAGCGTTGCCTCGGGATTAAGTTTGGAATACTCCTCAACGGAGTTTACAAATTCGTCAATATTCGCACGTTTGTTGATACTCTCATCCGAGTCGTCCGCATACGCTTCTTTCATTTTGGTGTCTTCGACAATCTTTTTCACCAACTCGTTGACGGGCATACCTTGACTATCAATGATCCATTCCTTAATCGAATTACGGAAGGAAAGGAGCTTTTGCAAGGTTGCCCCCTTAAACCCGATTTCATCGAGATCAAGCAATGCGTCATAGACCGAACACTCATTTTCATAGGCGTAATTTTGCAATGTTTCCACCGTTTTTGCACCGATGCCACGTTTGGGGAAGTTGATAATTCTCGTTGCCGCTTCGCTGTCAAAAGGATTGTTGACAAGTCGCAAATAGGCAAGCATATCCTTAATTTCCTTACGTTCAAAGAACTTGAAGCCACCGAACACTTTATAAGGAATCCCGTCTCCCGTAAACTCTTGTTCGAATGAACGGGTAAGAGCGTTCAGTCTCATCAAAATGGCAAAATCTGAATAGCGATACCCTTGGCGGAGCAAGCCTGCGATCGTCTGCGCAATGTAACGTGCTTCCCCACTTTCTTCCTCTGCCTCGAACACTTTTGCAGGCGCACCTTCGTCATTTTCCGTCCAAAGCGTCTTATCCTTTCTTCTGCCGTTATTTTGAATAACGAGGTTGGCAAGTTTAAGAATATTTTTCGTCGAGCGATAGTTGCGTTCCAACTTGAATACGTGCGCCCCTTTGAAATCCTTTTCAAAGTGCAAAATATTTTCAATTTTCGCCCCTCGCCAGCCATAAATAGACTGATCGTCGTCACCGAC
>CAZBQP010000013.1:0-16027 GCA_964494075.1 uncultured Clostridia bacterium | reverse complement strand
AGAGCAACCAGCGTTCGTGTTGACAAAGAAAACACTACCATCGTGGGTGGCGCAGGCGACACGGCTGCTATTAAAGATCGCATCGCTTCCATTAAATCCCAGATTGCTGAAACGAAATCCGATTACGACAGAGAAAAATTACAAGAACGTCTTGCAAAACTCGCAGGCGGCGTAGCCGTTATCAGCGTTGGCGCAGCAACGGAAGTGGAAATGAAAGAAAAGAAACTTCGTATTGACGACGCTTTGGCTGCTACGCGTGCAGCTGTAGAAGAAGGTTACGTACCCGGCGGTGGCAGCGCTCTCCTCTCTGCAATTCCTGCTGTTAAGAAACTCGTTGCAAGCCTCAACGGCGATGAAAAGACGGGCGCAGCTATCGTACTCAAAGCTTTGGAAGAACCCATCAGACAGATTGCCAAGAATGCTGGACTTGACGGCTCGGTCATCGTAGACAAAGTACTTTCTTCGAGAAAGGCAAACTACGGCTTCGACGCATTGAACAACAAATACTGCGATATGGTAGAAAGCGGCATTATCGACCCTACCAAAGTGACTCGTTCTGTACTTCAAAACGCAGCGTCCGTTGCAGCTACCCTCTTGACGACGGAAAGTATCGTAACGGATATCCCTACCCCTCCAGCTCCCATGGCACCTGCCGGCGGAGATATGGGCGGAATGTACTAATTTAAAAAATAGATACCTCCTATAATCGTTGGAACGCGGAGCTTAAAAAAGCTCTGCGTTCCCCTTTTTATAAGTAGAATAATTCTTTCTTCTCCCCTTATCCCATGTTTTCCAAAATAATTTTATCTGCGACAAGTGCGATAAATTCGCTATTCGTCGGCTTTTCAGCACCGAGATAAATTCTCGCCCCGAAAATAGCGTTGATGGCATCTATACGACCACGATTCCACGCCACTTCGATGGCATGCCGAATGGCACGCTCCACTTTGCTGGCACTGGTGGCGTATTTCTTGGCAATGGACGGATACAATTCCTTGGTAACGCTATTGATGATGGTCGGTTTGCTCACGGTGAGCTTAATCCCTTCGCGTAAGTATGCATACCCTTTGATATGGGGAGGTATTCCTATGGAAATAAAGATTTCGCTGATACGTTCGTCTACATTGTTCGATCTTGGTTTGATCGTCTCCATAGGATTCTCTTCCACCGGCTTGTCCTTCATCAATTCCGTGATTCTTTCCATCGCATTGGGAATGGAGAAAGGCTTGACTAAATAGTAGGTTGCGCCCTCTGCCATAGCACGTTCAATTAAGGAATCGTTTGGAATTCCTGTCGCAATCATTTTTGCGTCGCTCCAGCTCTTTTTGACGGCGCGAATAACACCACAACCGTCCGTCCCCTTCAAAAACATACCGACAATGACAAGGTTTGGCTTTAAGTCAAGTACATGTTTGATCCCTTCGTCACCATCATCACTTGAATACACTACGGTGTATTCTTTGCTTTCGCTGAACGCACCACGAAGTTGCGACAGAACTGCTACATTGGAGTCAAGTAAAATAACTGTTTTCATGCTTATAACTACACCTCTTCTTTTTTTTAGTCTTTCGACTTTGTTTTCTTCATTATACTACATAAATTTTAATATGTAAAGTATTTTTACAATATTCAATGAATATTTTTCAATATCTTTTAAAATATTTTAGAATATTGTTCAATAATTGTCAAATCATGTCGAATATAAAGAAAAAGCACTGCGGATTTTCGCAATGCTTTCGTCAAATTATGCTTAATTTTTATTATAAGCTGTTGGTTTCGTCCACGTATTCGTCGTAGGTAACCTGTCTATCGTACGTCTTAGTTTCATTGACTTCAATGATACGATTAGCAACGGTATTCATAAGCTCTTGGTCGTGTGAGGTCAGCAACATACAGCCTTTATAGTTGCTCAAACCGTTGTTAAGCGCCGTGATGGATTCCAAATCAAGATGGTTGGTAGGCTCGTCGAAGATGAGGAAGTTGCTTCCTTCCAACATCATTTTCGCCAACATACAACGCACCTTTTCGCCACCCGAAAGAACTTTCGCTTGCTTCAACGCTTCTTCCCCGGAGAAGAGCATTCTTCCCAACCAACCACGAAGATATTCTTCATAATGATCGTTGGAGAACTGGGAGAGCCACTCAACAAGGTTCAATTCGCAGCCTTGGAAATATTCATTGTTGTTTTGAGGGAAATAGGAAACGGAAATAGTCTTTCCCCATCTAACCGTACCCGAATCGGGCTGTTCCTTACCCATCAAAATATCGTAGAGCATGGTAACCGTCGTGCTCTTGTCCGAAATGATGCCGATCTTTTCATCCCGTTGTACGGTGAAGGAAAGATTTTTGAAATACCCTTCTTTCGTCAAATCTTCAACCATCAAAATATCGTTGCCGATGTCCTTTTCAAACTTGAAATCCACGAAAGGATATTTACGCATAGACGGTTTGAAATCGTTGATGGTGAGCTTTTCAAGCTCTTTCTTTCTTGACGTTGCCTGACGAGATTTGGAAGCGTTTGCCGAGAAACGAGCGATGAAATCCTGCAATTCTTTGGCTCTCTGTTCCGCTTTCTTGTTTTGATCTTTCTGCTGACGTGCGAGCAACTGACTGGTTTGATACCAAAAATCATAGTTACCAACGTACATATTGATTTTCCCGAAATCAACGTCACAGATGTTGGTACATACTTTATTGAGGAAGTGACGGTTATGAGAAACGATGATGATGGTGTTTTCAAAATCCATCAAATAATTTTCAAGCCATCTCGTTGTTTTGATGTCAAGGTTGTTGGTAGGCTCGTCCAAAAGCAACACGTCGGGATCGCCGAACAGTGCCTGTGCCAAAAGCACGCGAACTTTCTGTTTCGCATCCAAATCAACCATCAACGAATAATGTAATTCTTCGGGAATATCCAAAGCGTTCAAGAGTTGCGCTGCCTGAAATTCCGCATCATATCCGTTCATTTCAGCAAATTCACTCTCCAAATCCGCCGCACGCACCCCGTCCTCTTCGGTGAAATCAGGCTTTGCGTACAAAGCGTCCTTTTCATCCATAATTTCGACAAGGCGTTTATAACCCATCATAACAGTACGGAGCACCGTTTCATCGTCATACATATTTTGGTTTTGTTGCAAAACAGACATACGTTCGTTTTTATCCATGGAAACAAACCCTTTTTGCGGTTCTAATTCCCCGGAAAGCACACGCAAAAAGGTGGACTTTCCTGCGCCGTTTGCGCCGATAACGCCGTAACAATTCCCCTTCGTGAATTTAAGATTTACATCCTCAAACAGTTTTCTGCCCCCAAATTGAAGGGATACACCTGTAACTTGTAACATTTCTACACCTCTAAATTTTCTTACTCAACGATTATAACATAATTTTACGGGGAAAGCAAACGTTTTCCCCGTAATTCGTTGAATTTCTGTCATTCCTCTGCATTCATTCCGTTTTTTCGCCATTCAGCGGCGTTAAAGAGATCAATGATTGCTTTTTTCCCATTTTCCGGAGTATCCAAATCCCCCGGCTCAAAAGGCGTCCAGTTGGGCATATTCTCTTCAAATTTATCTACCACGCCTTCTTCGCAAACGCTGTGGTCGTACCCTTTTGCTTCCCAGCCATCGGGATCCATAAAGCGCACCCGTTTCAAATCGAGACATTCGTGGAACGACCATTTTTCAATATAATTGACTGACCTTGGAATCACGATTTCCTCGACTTCGAGATTTCGCAAAGAGTAAATCGTAAGCCTCGTCACCCCCTCGGGAATCGTAGCCACTTTCTTAGAGCCGAGATAGGTGAGTAAGCGAACATCCTCCTCTCCTTCATGAAAGAGCACAAAATCATCTTTAACTTCGATTTTACTTTCAAAGGGAGCGTAATGAATGTCCTCCTCAGCCACGTAGCCAAGCAATAAACCGTTTTCGGAAGGCTTCATTTTGCTAACTTGGGCTTTAGAACGATCGTAAACTTCCAATAAATGATAACAACCATAGAAGGCATTTTCACCGATAATTTCCACGTTTTCTCCGATTTCAACGGAATACAAATCCCGACAATCCGCAAACAACCCCGCTGCAATTTCTTTTACGGGATAACCGTAATAGGTATCGGGAATTTCCACCCTTCTCACCTTGCTATGCTGGCAGGCGTACCCTGTGCAAATCGCATAATTATATTCATAATTGATTGAAAAAGTTAATCCTGCCAAATTGCATACGGAACAATACCCGTATTGATAGGTATGCTCGGTAAGCGCCAACGATTCTTGCGCCACCAGTATTTTATCGCAACGGGAACAATGAGTGCCTTCGCTTTTGCCATGTGAAACGCAGGTGGATAGCGTAGCAGCATCTTTCACGGCAGCGTGCCCGAGCGCTTCAGGTTTTTCCGTGTAAAAGTGTGTACACGCACACTTATAGATCACAATCCCTTCCTCTTCGCAATTGGGTTCTTTAAGAACCTGCGATTTATATTCGTGAATATGCGGCAACACTTCCGACGAACTACTCTCGTCACCCTCCAAATCCGAGGACGAACTTTCCTTATCACCACTTTCGGAAACACTGCTCTCCACGTTGCTACTGCCTTCCTCATCGCTTTCAACGTTGCTGCTTTGAATTTCGCTGCTCTCCGTTTGTTCGAAAAAGGATGTAGAAGAGTTACCTGAATCATGCGAGCTTTCTGAATTTGATGATTCGACCTCAATGGCGTAACTTTCCGAGTTTTCAGAAAGCAGAGAACTCCCCCCTGAACTTTCTATCGGCGAACACGCCATGCACGTAAGCGCAACGGCGCATTGCAACAAACAGAGCAACAACGCAATTTTTACCCCTTTCATTTTCATAATCGTTACCCTTTGTATGAAATAAAATGCCCTTGGAGAAAACCAAGAGCATTTTCGATGAAAAATTTATTTCGTCAATTTTTCAAGTTCGGCAGCAATGTCGGCTACCGTTACAAGGCTTTCCACTTCATCGTCGGGAATGGTAATGCCGTACTCATCTTCGAGCTGGCTGAGAAGCTCCACCAAGTCTAAAGAATCCGCGCCCAAATCCTCTACGATCTTTGCGTCGGGCGCAACTTTTTCGAGGGGAAGATTCAACGCTTCTGCAAGCAATGCCTGAATTTTTTCTAACATATTCGTATCCTCCGTAATTTTACGTCAATCAATTGACAGGTTTATTATAATACATCTTCTGTCAATTGTCAAGTGTTTTTAAAATATTTCATTATTTTCCTTTTTTCCGCATGGTAAGCCCGATACGTTTCTTCTTCACGTCCACTTCTTTGACTCTCACTTGTACGATCTGCCCGACTTTCAACACTTCGGACGGATGACGGATATAACGATCGGTAATTTCGGAAATATGTACCAACCCGTCCTGATGCACGCCGATGTCAATGAATGCGCCGAAATCGATTACGTTTCTGACCGTTCCTGTAAGCTCCATGCCCACTTTGAGATCCTCGATTCCCATGACGTCGGTGCGAAGCATGGGTGCAGGCAAACCTTCACGAATATCTCTGCCAGGTTTCATAAGCTCGGTAACAATATCGGAAAGCGTTGCACGATCAAGTTCTGTTTCTTTTGCCGCTTTATCTTCCCCATATTTTTCAATCTTTTTACGAAGATCGTCTAATCTTCTCAATTTTACGTCTTCTTTGGTATACGAGAAGAGGGAGAGTAATTTTTCCGCCTTTGCATACGATTCGGGATGAACCGCCGTGTTGTCGAGGATATTCTCGCCGCCGTCAATACGAAGGAAGCCTGCGCATTGCGTGAAAGCCTTTTCCCCGAGCTTGGGCACCTTCAAAAGCTGTTTTCTCGACTTAAATTTGCCATTCGCTTCACGATAAGCGACGATGTTTTTCGCCACGGACGAATTCAAGCCGGAGACGAATTTCAAGAGAGAAACGCTTGCCGTATTCAAATCGACACCAACGCTGTTGACACAATCTTCCAACACACCGGAAAGGGCGCTATCCAAACGTTTTTCATTCATATCGTGCTGATACTGTCCAACGCCGATGGATTTTGGATCAATCTTAATAAGCTCTGCCAAAGGATCTTGCAAACGGCGAGCAATGGACACTGCGCTGCGTGCGGTGACGTCATAATCGGGGAATTCTTCCGCCCCGAGTGCGCTTGCGGAATAGACCGATGCACCTGCTTCATTTACGATGACGTATCCCACTTCTCTGCCCGTCTCTTGCTTAATTTCTTTAATTAACTCGGCAATGAAGATTTCGCTTTCCTTGCTTGCCGTACCGTTTCCACAAGAAATAACCTCGACTTTATATTTTTCGATGAGTTTTTTCAAGACGACTTTCGCTTCTTCCGTCTTATTCTGCGGCGGTGTGGGGAAAACGACAGTTTTATCCAACACTTTGCCCGTGCCGTCTACCACGCAAATTTTACAGCCCGTACGGAAGGCAGGGTCCCAGCCCATCGTTATTTTATCTTTCACGGGCGGCTGCATCAACAAAGGTTTCAAATTCACCTCGAACATCTTGATTGCCTGTTCGCTGGCGTCGTCGAAGAGCTGCGCACGGACTTCTCTTTCAACAGAGGGCGCAATCAAACGAGTATAGGCGTCTTCCGCCCCTTCCTTTACAATGACGGAACTCTCTCCGCCATCCTTCAAAAAACCGGCGGCGGTGATACGTTTGGCAAAGTCAACATCCACGACAATGGACACCTTCAAAAATTCTTCTTTTTCGCCACGATTAAGCGCCAACACTCGGTGACTTTTAATCTCGGAGACAGGTTCTCTGTATTCCGCATACATACCGTACGTCTTTGCCTCGTCTTCTGCTTCTTTCCCCTTTGCATAGGAAGAAACAATTTCCCCGTGTTTGAAGAAGAAATTACGAATCTTTTTACGAGTCGTCGCATCGTCGGAGATGATTTCAGCGATAATATCCCTTGCGCCTGCAATTCCTTCTTCCACCGTTTTCACTTCTTCCGTGAGATATTTTTCCGCTTCTTTCCTGACGTCAAGCGTCTTATCCTGCGCCAAAATCAAATCGGCAAGAGGCTGTAAACCCTTCGCAATAGCAACGGAAGCACGCGTCTTACGCTTTTGTTTGAAAGGACGATAAACATCCTCGACTTCGGTGAGTGTCAACGCTTTATCCAAAGCCGCTTGGATTTCATCCGTCATTTTTCCCTGTTCCGTGATGGCGTTGACTACTTCTTCCTTTCTCTTTTCCAAATTGCGAAGATAGGTCAAACGGTCGGACAACGCTCTCAATACCTGGTCATCACAACTTCCCGTCATTTCCTTTCGATAACGGGCAATAAAGGGAATGGTGTTCCCTTCGTCAATGAGTGCGACGATATTCGTTGCGTGCGTGGTGGTTAAATTAAATTCTTGCGTAATCGTTTGTAAAATGTTCATAGTGTACCTTATAAGTTCGTTTTTATTTTTAAGGAGCGTAAAAACTCCTTTTGTTCTGTGGTTAAGCGATAGCTTTCTATCCCTTTTTGAATGGCTTTATTGTGCGTTTTGGCATCCACAACGGAATTTTGTAACAGAGTGACCCCAAATGCATATTGTTTAATCAATAACTCGGCAATCAACCAGGCAACCGCCATATGCACGTAGTAATACTTGGTATTCGCCTGCTTGATAAATTCTTCTATCTCTGATAAATACTTCTTTTCGACGTAGGTAAAAAGCAAAACGACGAGAGGATAGCGCTGTTCGTACTCTCCCCCTCGGCAAAACAACTGCCGTAAGACAGGCAAAAACTCCTCTTTGTGTCGGGCGATGCATTTTGCCTTGAAAGTATCGCAAAGCGCCCAGTTGTCTATAAGGGAAACGCCGTAACCTAAATATTTTAAGTATTCGTCATAGGAAAGAGCGGAAATCATTGTCAATTTAATAAAGACGACCTCGTAATATTCATCAGGAAAGGAGAGAATCTCATCAAAATGCTTGACGTATTGTTTGGAGAGTTTACGAAGGGTGGGCGTACGCACTCCCAAAATTTGATATTTTGTAAAAATCAAACGCTTTTGAAAGGCGGCAAACGGCTCTTCGGAATAAGAAGACACAATTTCAAGAAATTGCAAATACGTCATCGAGCGCCTCCCTCCATGTTTCTTCCCGATAGCGTGGATTCGCTGGGCTTGTAGAGGGCATCTTCCGATACTCCACGGAAAGATCCCCAAAATTTTTCACAAATAAATCGTATGAAAGCGCCCCGTTTAATAGGATTTTTTCGATTTTTGCATAATGGAGCACTTTATACAAATCTGCAATTTCCGCATTTTTCACGGAGGCATCCGATGAGCCTTGAATTTCACACGAGGTGACCATATCCCAAAGCGCAATCTTATTCCGAAGCAGAAACTCCCTTTTTCCCTCCGTCGATCGTGGCAAAGGTTCGCCGAAATAACCGCAAATCATACCCCAAAATCGGTTTTGCTTGTTCCCGTAATAAAAATCAATTTGACGACTTTTCACCGAGGGAAAACTACCCAAAATCAAGACGCGGCTATGTTCGTCAAAGACGGGTTCAAAGCCAACTTTCCTTTCGGTATCCATCACAACTGCAAGGGTCGATCGGTATTGCCGACAAGAGAAACTGCCTTTTTCGATTCGTCAAACATAAGAGAAAGGACCTCTTGCGCCTTGTCGTGCGTCATGGCATTGATGCGGGTGAGCTTGTCTTCAAAATCGAAAACTTTATTGAAATACAGCATATATCTGCCGTACAAAAGCATTTGTGAATTGCTGCTTTCATTGCTGAAAAACATGTTCGCCTTCATCTGTTCACGGCTACGCAAAAACTCGTCTTCCGTAATCCCTTTCTCCTTCATCGTTTGAATGACGTCGAGAATGGCATCATACGCTTCTTGCAGCTTGGCAGGATTGACGCCTGCGTAAATGTTTTGAGAAGCACATTCGGGGAACGACGACAAATAGGAATAGACGGAATAGGCAAGACCGCGTTTTTCACGGACTTCTTGGAAGAGCCTTGCACTCATAGAGCCGCCTAAAATGGCGTTAAGCGCCGCCATATAATCCCCCCTTTCGTCCCCTCTCGGCACGGAAGGATATGCAATGGCAAGATGCATCTGCTCGATGGGCTTATTCTTGAAAAGACTGTTTCTCTCATAAATAATTTGAGGTTTACGCTCTTCAAAGCACCCCTTTTCAAGAGTACCGAAATAACTTTCGACAAGCGCCTGCGCCGTTTCTGGATCAATGCCGCCCGCAAAGGAAAGCACGATATTTTCGGGGCAATATCTCGCCTTTTTATAATTGTGAATGTCCTGTACGGTAAATGCCTTGACGTTTGACGAAGGGCCGAGAATATTTCTGCCATAATTTTCCTTGCCGTAAAACGCCTGCGCAAGTAAGTCGAGGCACAAATCTTCAGGAGCATCCTCATTCATGGAGATTTCTTCGCAAACGACGCCCTTCTCTCTCACCATTTCCTCTTCCGGGAAAGTGGAATTAAGAAAAAGATCGCTCAACAACTCAAAGCAAGCCGCTGCATGATCAGACGTACATTTGGAATAATAACAGGTGAGGTCCTTTCCAGTGAACGCATTGACTTGCGCACCAAGACGATCGAACGCATCGGAAATTTCAAAGGCATTACGTTTATGAGTACCTTTGAACTGCATATGTTCGATAAAGTGGGAAATTCCGTCTTCCGCATCCGTTTCAATACTTGCGCCTGTGCCAACGAGAATCCCCATCGTAACGGACATCAAGCCTTCCATTTGCTTCACTACGAGCCGCAGCCCGTTTTCATATCTTTTTTCGTATACCATAATTATCCTCTATCTTGTAAATTTTCAGAAACCGTGACGGTTTTCAAATTATTTTTTTCGTAATATTTTAATATATCGTCCAACGCATTCGCCGTTTCCTTCATAGGATGCATCAAAATAAAGTCTCCGACCTGCACGTTTTTCGTTGCTCTCGTATAGATGAGCGCCTCGTTTTTATCACGCCAGTCGATTGTATCTTTAGACCATAAGATGGTTTTCATACCGAGCAAGCTTGCCGCTTTCAGGGTGTCGCTGTGATAGGAACCCGAAGGAGGGGCAAAAAGAGTTGGGGATTCTCCCAAACTCAATTCAATAAATCGGTTACACGAGGAAATTTCTTTTTGATTTTCAAGCAGCGTGAGTTTATCGTGCTCTTTATGAAAATAGCCGTGATTTCCGATTTCATGTCCTGCGGAAAAAATAGCACGAAGACATTCTACGTTGTCATCCGCCCAACATCCACCGATGAAAAAGGTTGCCTTAGCCTCATGCTTTTTCAGGGTTTGTAAAATGCTGTACACTTCATCCGTGCCCCAGTAGACGTTGAACATCATGGAAACACCTATCCCATGCAACAAAGCGTTTGGATATACAACGGGCGATTCTCCGCTTGATACCGTTTCATTGTCCAAAGGTAACGCACACAGCATTCCGATGCAAAATACCAAGACACCCATAACAAGGTTTGTGGTTAGTTTATACCGCAACGAACGAGTTTCAACGACGTTTTTTTTCATAACAACGCTTCCTTACGAAAAAAGATTTTACACTATTCTATTATTCTTTTTCCGTAGATATTCGTCATTTAATTTTTACGATGGTGACGCCTGTATCCCCTTCACCGTATTTCCCCAAACGATATTCAGCCACGTTTCTTTGCGTACGCAAAAATTCGTGAATACCGGCACGCAATTTTCCCGTACCCATTCCGTGGATAATACGTACCTCTTCCAAGTTGGAAAGCACGGCGGCGTCAAGAAACGCCTCCACTTCAGGCAACGCTTCGTGTACGGTCATGCCGATGACGTTAAGTTCTAAGGTGGGTGTACGCTTGCTGTTCAGTGTTTTTTTCACTTGCACCTTTTCGTTTTCCTTTTTAACCTGCCATTTCGGCTTCTTTATTGCACTCGGTTTGCTTTCTTGCACACGTGCAAGATCGGAAATTTTGCAACGCAATCGAATATTACCGCAAAGAATTTCCGCTTCACCCTTATTGGTACGAATATTTTGCACGACCCCTTCTTGCCCGATATTTTTGGCAAATACTTTGTCGCCCGCTTTGAGTTCCGCTGCGGAAACAGGCAGATATTGCGTCAAATTTAAGCCTTCGTCTTCGCTTTCGTATGCTTTATCAGCAAGCTTGTTTTTCAGTGTCCTTGCCTTGATTAAATCAGCTTCCGAAAGATGTTCCTGTGCAAAAATCTGCTCGATTTCTCCCAAAATCTCTTCCGCATCTGCCGTACGTTCGTTGATGATACGCCTCGACTCCGCTTTTGCCGACGTAAAGAGTTTTTCCTTCTCCCTTTTAAGCCTTTCATTTTCCCGTTCAAGCTCTTGAAGTTTTTCCTGCCACTCCCTCTTTAAGCGATTGCTTTCTGCGTACTCTTCTTCCGCCTTAATGCGGCTCTCTTCCGCACTACGCACGATATTTTCAAATTTTTGCGCCCCTTCCGAAAGGTTAGAAAGCGCATCGCTCAAGATGCTTTCCTTCAATCCCAAACGTCTGGAAATTGCCAAGGCGTTGCTCGAACCGGGCAAACCTATCTTCATGGCGTACAGAGGCTGTAAGGTGTTCGCATCAAATTCCATACATGCATTTTCGATGCCTGCCGCCGAAAAGGCAAACTCTTTCATCGCCGTATAGTGCGTCGTCACTACCCCGGCACAGCCCGTCTTTAACAGATAAGAAACGATTGCTTTCGCCAAGGCTTGCCCTTCGTCTGGATCGGTACCACCGCCGAGTTCGTCCACCAACACCAAACTATTTTCATTGACGCCGTTGACGATATGAATGATATTTGTAATATGAGACGAGAAAGTGGACAAACTTTCTTCAATACTCTGCGCATCTCCAACATCACAATAGATTTCTTCAAAGGTGGATACCCTCACCTGTTTTGCAGGAATAAAGAGGCCGCACATCGCCATCAAGCAGAACAACCCCACCATTTTCAACGTAACCGTCTTGCCCCCCGTGTTCGGACCACTGATTAGCAAAAAACGATAGTCTTTCCCAAGCGACAAACTGACGGGAACAACCTTTTTACGATCAATCAAAGGATGCCGCCCCATATGAATATCAATGATGCCTTCCCCGTTGACTTCTGGCTTGATGCAGGACAATTTATAGCCGTATTCCGCCCTTGCGTAAAAACTGTCAAGCTCCTCCAAAATCTCAATGTCGGCAATCAGTTCATCCCCCATAAAGCCAACACGACGAGAAAGCTCGCTCAAAATACGCTCCACTTCCTCTTTTTCGTCCATTTGCAAGGAACGAAGTTCGTTATTCATCTCTAAAACTTCTTCAGGCTCGATAAAAAAGGTTGCGCCGCTGGACGAACGATCGTGAATAAAGCCCTTAATATTGCGCTTGTATTCTGCGCGCACCGGCAATACGTAGCGATCGTTTCGCATAGTAATGATACCGTCCTGCAAGTATTTTCCTTCGCTACCCGAAAGATATTCAGACAAACGGGAACGGATGCGCTCGTTCAAAAGACGAATATCTCGACGAACGGAATACAACTTATCGCTGGCATAATCGCTCACGTCCGTATCGTTTAAGATCTTCGTACGAATGTCCTCTTCCAAATTTTTGTCGTAATACAGGCGTTCGGAAAGGAGATGAATTTCCGTGATCTCTTCGTCTTGTACGGAAGAAACGGACGTATACGCAATGCGTGCCGAACGAAGCAAATTTTCCGCCTTTAACAGCTCGCCACAGCTTAAAGGCGAACCTTTTTTCGCTCGACCAAGCTCGTCGGTGAAAGTGGGAAAATATTCGATTTTTGGAATTCCGTAGGAAAAGAGCAAGCTTTTGCACTCCTCCGTCAGTTTCAAAAGCCTCTTGACTTCCTTCACCTCACAGACGGGCCGGAAGGACTGTAATTTTTCCTTGCCGCCTTCCAAAACCGCATACTCAGCAGCCAGGGATAAAATCTTATTCAGTTCGGTCTTTTCAATCGCATTCTGATTCATAACGTTTCCTTTACAGCACCCCTCGTTTCAGATGTCCCGAGGTGTAATTTTCATATGTTTGTTTCTGTTTCTCGTCTGTATCCGCTTCAAAGGCACGCTTTTTATCGGCAACAAGAGTTAAATCCAAAAGCTTCCCTGCGTTTTTCAGCCCTTGTCCAATCAAATCGGCGCAATTGTACACCTCGAATCGACAATCTCCGTCAGCGGATAAATAACGCCGAACAGGAAACACCCGTCCGTTCTCGTCAGTGAGGGTATAGACGAATTTTTGATCGCAAACGTGGCACGTCTTACCAAACGGACAATAGCAAAGATCCATGATTTTAAGGTTACCCGAAGATAACACGAATGCCTTTTCACTTACGAGCGCTCGTGCTTCCTGCACATTTATCTCTTTAGACAGCGCATAATACGCCACGCAATCATATTCCAAAAGCATTTGCAAAGACTCGCCGTTAAAAAGATTGAAGCCTGTGCCGGCAAACACTTTTAATCCGTGTTCTCTTGCAAAAAACAACTGTCCGTAATTCTCTGCATAGATCCCGTCTATTTTATCTTTGGCATTTTGCAAGAATTTTATCAGATCCGCTTCCTTATAAAAGGCAGGCGCATAGACATATTTTTCAAAATTCCCATTCAAAAAGCTTAAAGGTAGCTCTTTAGAGACATTGTTTGGTTTATAGATGGCTATATCCGCATAAATGCCCGTAAAATCATCGGCAATCACCGCTATTTTTTCATTCCCTCCCGTATAAACAGGTGTTTCAGTTTGCACTTTAATCACATTCCTCGCCCCCGTGACTTTCTCCGTCACAGCTTGATAGAACGCTCTTCTAAGGGCGTTGAGCTGTGATTTCGGAATGAAAATATTTCCATTGATTTCAATTTCGGAAAAAATTATTTCCACGGGTAAGCCGTCCGTTTTTTGAAAACAGGCAATCAATTCTTCCTTCGTCAACGGGTAACGATCTGCCGTAAGCAAGGGATTTTCGGAATACACCTCAATCTCTCCGCATTTGACCTTTGCTCGTTCCCCGACGCAAAAAGATAGCTGCGCCTCGATGACGCCACGACGCTCCCCTTGCAAAAGCCGTTCGTTCACGCTCGTATCTGTCGTGATAAAAACGCCGTCTCCGTTTTTCAAACGCATTTTGGAAAACAACGTAAATCCACGTCCTTCCGCTTTACAAAAGCTTGCCCCACCGACCTCTTTTCCCTCTCGCAAAATCTTAAACGCATCTCCCTGCTTGGGTAGGAATTTGCTCTCCACGAAAAACTTCCCGTTGAGGACTTTGACTACCCCAACCTTTTCCCCGATATGGCCTTGAATGGCGGTAGATAAAAATCGTTTATCTTGTCCAAAAGCAAGCCCTTTGGTATAGTTTCCTCGATTATACGTACGTTTCAAATCGGAGAGTGCGCTTGCTGTCCCCATCTTTCCGTCTATTAAACTGCGATAATAGCGCACGGCAGCGGCAACGTATTCGGCTCTACGCATTCTTCCTTCGATTTTGAAGGAAAGAACGCCGACATCGATCAACTTTCGAATATCTTCGCCCACCGATAGATCGGATAGAGAAAGCGCATAATTTTTTTCGACGTTCCCCTTTCGATCATATGCATATAACTTGCGGCAGGGCTGTTTGCAACGACCTCGATTTCCGCTGTTTCCGCCTGCAAAGGAGGAAAAATAACATTGACCTGAAAAACAAGTGCAAAGCGCACCCTGTACGAAAACTTCCGTTTCCAAAATTTTTGCAATCTTCTCAATTTCCGAAAGAGGCGTCTCTCGCGCCAAAATCACACGGGAAAAACCACACTCTTTTGCAAGCTTTGCGCCGTCTTCAGTACAAACACCAGCCTGCGTACTCAAATGCAAGACGATTTCCGGATAGAGCTTATGTATTCTTTTACCCAAAAACAAATCTTGCAAAATGACGGCGTCCACCCCTGCATTCCACGCCGAAAGAAGTGTCTCTTCAAAAGAACACAATTCAGAATCCTTGACGAGGGTATTCATAGCGACGTACACTTTCACACCGCAAAAATGAGCCTTTGCCAAAAGGGTGCAAAGCTCCTCCCCGTCAAAATTCCCTGCATTCTGACGGGCTGAAAAGGCGTTTAAGCCCAAATATATGGCGTTCGCTCCGCTGTTGATTGCGGCTTCCGCACACGCTCTATTTCCTGCCGGTGCTAATATTTCCAACATACTTTCACTCAATAAATCCAAATTTTTCAATCACTTCTCCAACGGCGCCTTCTTCGTTCGTGCGTTCGCATACGTAGTTTGCGTGCTCTTTCAGTTTTTTATCAGCATTTTGCACGGCGATACCCAATCCTGCACCCTCGATCATGGGAAGATCGTTGAGTTGATCCCCGATTGCCACCGTCTTGGCAAGTGGAACGTTGCAATAATTTGCCAAAAATTCCACGGCTGTGCCTTTGGAATATTCCGCATTTATGACTTCCACAAAAAAGTCTCCGCTACTCGTCACTTCGCATCCGGGAAAGTTTTCTTCGGACAGCACTTGCATCACCCTTTCTTTATCTTTCGGGGAAACGAAAGCAAGGATTTTGTACGAACAAAATCCACGTTCTTCAATAAATTGCGATAACGGCCTATCCGTAACCAACTTCGCCTTGACACGAACAGCTTGTTCGTAGAGTTTCAATCCCTCGTCGTCCATGTTGGAATAATAATCCCATTGATCGTAGACGTGGATATGCAAACCCATTTTTTCCATTTTACGAACGACGGAAAGAGTCGTTTCCAAAGAAAGTTTTCCGTCTAAAACGACATTTCCGCTTTCGATATCCAAAATAACGGCGCCTTGACAACAACAAACCATGCCTTGTAAGCCGAGTTCCTTCACCCGAGTCATAATCCCCACGGGCAGCCTCCCCGTAGAAATGGCAAAGGTTCCGCCCGCAGCAATATATTCCGCAATAAGTGCTTTATTCCCTTCGTCGATTTGTCCGTCTCCTTTCACGAGCGTTCCGTCAAAATCGGAAACGATCAAAGGATAATTAATC
>CAZBQP010000012.1:0-16136 GCA_964494075.1 uncultured Clostridia bacterium | reverse complement strand
ATATAAATTAATTCTTATTTAAAATAGTTGTCGTTTTTTTATGTGGGTATAAATAATTGAATGAGGCGCACAAAACAAGTTAAAACATCTTTAAATTAATATAGGTGTAATTGGTTAAGTTAATCCGACTTGTGATTTAGCAACTACTTTTCCATTTAAAAATCCGACGGAGATACAACGAGTTTCAGAACTGTTGCTCCAAATATAATATGATATTGTATAACCGCCAAATCCACTAGAGGTGGATGCGGTTCCTTGGTGACCGTCTAATACTTCTACCACCTCACTATATGTCATTCCATCATGTATCTTCATATAGTTTTCATAGGTTAAATAACTGCTAGAGCAACTTGTTGAACTTGTAATTATAATTAAAAATATCGCACTTATTATAATAGTAACTATTGCTCTGAAAGAGGTTTTGTTTTTGGTAGATAGTGTTGAACAATTGTTGATTTCATTCATGGTAGTTTTCTCCTTTGATTTGATTGTAAATAAAAAAGTGCGCCAACCGAAGTTAACGCACCCAAAACGCAAACTCCGTTGTCGCCTAACAATTCTTAACAAAGAGGAAAACTCCTACATTTACCAAGTGGAATTTGCATTTTATCAAATTCTGAAGGTAAATGTAGAAATGAGTAAAATATCCCCTATAAAAGAGAATTCCCCAAAATTAGTGTGTTTTGAATTGTTAGGCAAATTTAATATAGCAGATATTTAAAAAAAAGTCAATTGCTTTGGTGCTTATATGGATAAAAAAATAATACCAAAATTGAATTTGGTATTATAAAGGAAATTGTTTTTTTAGTATATCGAAAAAAAAGATAACTACTAAAACTGGTTGACAAGTATTAGCTATTTATAGTAGAATATTATTTCCTTTGTCGGATAGCAAAGAAGATATACATGATGTTTATGACAATACAAGAGTGTATTTGTGCAGTGTTGGGGCACGTTCTATGTCTGAATATGAGAGCTTTGTGTTATTGTCTTATGGGCATAAATAAATTTTATATAATAAAAGACTCCGTTTTTATCACAAAAACGGAGTCTTTTGACATTGGCGCAGAGAAGAGGATTTGAACCTCCGGTAGGTTTCAGGCCTACACACGATTTCCAATCGTGCTCCTTAAACCACTCAGACATCTCTGCATAGTAGGCGTTCACACAACGCCTAATTATATTACTTCATTTTGACAAAAAAAGCAAGCGTTTTTATGCCGTTTTTTGAAAAAACTTTGAAAAACTTTACGTTAGTTGGCTTTGTAGCAGTTGCAAGCGACGCCGTTGGGCAAAAATCCCGTGTCTGAACAACGCTTGCAGGTGAATTGAGGTTGAAGGTCGGCTTCGTTAATACCCAACGCATTCAAAACGGTGCGCCGCTCTTGCAAAAGTTTTGTCTTTTCTTGCAGGAGTGCAGGATATTTCGCAGGCTCGAAAACTTCTGCCTTTGCGAGGGCAATTTCCATTTTTGACAACTCACCCGTGATTTCCTTAAATCGTGCGTTCTTGTTGGCTTGCATGGTGAATTTGTCTGCACGATTCAGCGCTTTTTCTCGGAGCAACGCATAGTATCTTTCACGATCGGCTTTTGCGTTGATTGCCTCGATCATCGGGTTGATCGCATTGCGTGTATTTTGCGTTGAACTCGTACCTGCCCCTGTCGTCTTGCTTTCGGGAATGTCTTTAACGGCAAAAATTTGCTGTCGTTTCCAGTCGGATAAAATCTTGTTCATATAGGGAATGGGGCTGGCGCTGCCGACGCTGCGTTTTGCCGCTTCCAAAATCATTTCGTCATTGAATTTCCATTCTCTCCACGTGGCGAGCATTGACAAATTCGTGGCGGTATTTTTAATCGAGGCGCAAATCTGGCGAAGCTTGCCAAACAATTTAAGGTCTGCATTCTTCCCTTTCAGATATTCCTTCACCCCGTCCGCGGATACGATTCCTTCTCGGAAGAGTTTTTCCACAAGTTCATGCAGCGAATTGAAGTCGTTGCGTTCCGTACGTAAACAGAAGAGGGCGAGATCCAATAAAGAACTTTCCTCAAATCCGTACGTGTACCATTTCTCCACATATTCGTCGATATAAGGGGCGGGGTTTTGCACTTTGACACCGAGTTTTCTGCCGATTCGGAAGGTGAGGTTTGCCAGATTTTCATGTTCTACAAGGTAGTTTTCCACCTCTTCCGCCTGCAGTTTTCCCTTTTCGGCAAGTTCGCAAAGACTCAAATTTAATCCCGTCATAGAGCCTTTTTTCAGCCTTCTTGCTGCCGCCAACACTCCTTCTTTGGTGAAGCCGAGCTCCTCCGTCCATTTTTTGTAGAGGTCGTATTCGTTTTCGTCGGGTGTATGTGCGTAAGCGTTCATTGCGGCGAACACTGCCTGCAAATCGCTTTCGTGTGCATTGTAGTTGGAAAGCTCTTTTTCCACCTGTTCATAGGTGGTCAGCCCGTGTCGAATGAGCTTTTTCGCTTTATTGAAGATATAGGAAGGGGAGACGTTTTCTCCCTGCTTGGTGATGCAATATTCGGTGACGAGTAAAAACGCCTGCGGCTGCATGGAGTTTTCCTCCAAGAAATGCATATACTTTACGTAATCGTTGGCAGAGACGAATTTTCCGACCTTTTGCATCTTGCGTTGCAATTCTTTGTTGAAATCGGCGTACTTTTCATAACGAATCTTTTTAGGTCTGCCCACGGCGGTGCGAACGGGGAGATATTGTACGGTAAAAGGCTCGCGCGCCAAAATTTCCACGAGATCGTAATCTTCCCAAAACGCAAACGCTTCTTCGACGTTTTGAGGGGTGGTTTTTAACACTTCTGCCATGGAGTGAATGGAGAAGTCTGATTCCCGATTTTGACAGAGAAATAAGCCGTAAAGATACACTTTTACGGCAAAGTCATCTGCTTCGGGCAGATATTTTGTGATGAATTTGTTGTCGATAAGGGTATAACCATTATCCATATCTTTGGAAAAACTGCAAAATCCCATAAGAAGCTCCCATCAAAGCGCTCGTCTATTTTTATTTTATAAAATTTACGCTTTTATTAAAAACTTTCTTGCATTCTTGCGAGAAATAGTGTATAATAAAGTAAAATAGAGGTAGTGTAACCGTCTATATTTTGATAAGCTCAATTATTATACCTTTTTTTGATAGTAAAAGCAAGGGCTTTTGGAAAGAATTTTATAAAATTACAAAAAAAGTCTTGGGAAAGATTTCCGTCTAAAATAGGAGAGAAAGGGAAAGTATGATCGTAAGTGCGATATCCTTATGGAAAAAATTTAATACCAACTCGCCGTTGGACACACACGAATGGGGGGATGAACTGCGTGAGAATAGCGTGTTCAGTCATTTGCTCTATTCGGGGCATACGGTGTCGGACGGGGAAGTTCGCATTTATGCACGCTTTGGGAAGCCGCTCGGAGAAGGAAAATTCCCTGCCGTGCTCTTTTTACCCGACGCAGGACAAAGATACGACGAGGAGTTGATGGAGTATTTTATTCATCAAGGCTATGCGGTGCTCGTACCCGACTATTCGGGCAAGATGAGTACCGATCCTGACGATGCGCAGCGAACCACCTATCCACCCTCTCTTTCTTACGGGAATTACGAAGAGGCACGCGGCTTATACGATCTTGACGGCGGAATAGAGCCGGACGAGACCTCTTGGTTTGAATGGACGTATGTGGCGCTGTATTCCCTTGCCTATTTGAAATCCCGAAAGGATATTGCTGACGTCGGCGTTATCGGGGTTCGCAAGGGCGGCGAAATCGCTTGGTTGACCATGCTTTCTCCCGACGTGAAATGCGGAATACCTATCAATGCCGCAGGTTGGCGTTCCTTTTTGAATATTGCAAAATTCGGAGCGAGCACCGCCCATCATTTGAGCGACGACAGACATCGCTATATTGCGGCGGTCGAGGCGCAGTCCTATGCACCCTACGTGAAGTGCCCCGTGTTAATGCTGTGCGCAATGCGTGATCATGAATTCGATTGTGACAGAGCCTACGACACCTATTCTCGAATCGGTTCTTCGGAGGGAAATGCTTTGAGTTATTCCCTCGATACGGGGGCTTGTATCGGGCCGAACAGCTTGACGGATATGGCGCTGTTTTTGGAAAGGAATTTGAAGGGCAGAGAAATTTACGTGCCTGAAACGCTCAACGTTTCCGTACAACAAAACGGAGAGGAATTAGAAATCGAAGTGGGTTGCGACAAGGAAGGGATTTTGGAGGAAGCCGGCGTATTTTATGCGGAGGCGGATATCAAAACTCGTTCAACCTATCGAGACTGGCATTGTGTGTTCAGTACGCCGGGCAGAAAGGTGAAAGACGGCGTCGTAACTTGTAAAGTCAAGCCCTTTGAGGGGGCGGACGCTGCTTACGTGTATGCGTATGCGAAGTATATCAATGGATTCCGTGTGATGTCCAAAATCGTTTGTAAGCATTTGGCGAACCCGAATCCGTGCGCATTGCGCAGCCATCACCTCTTTTCGGGAAGCGATATCGACTGTTTTGGTATTGCCAACTACGAAGAGTCGGCGATAGGCGGAATTTTCCTCGATAAAGAGGCGATTCCAAAAACTTCGATTGGATATGGCGAGATTGAAGGCGCCTATTCGGTGGGGGGAATTCGTACGTATAAAATCAGCTCTCCCCGTTATGTGCCCGAAGACAATTCCATGTTGGAATTTGACGCCTATTCCAAGGAGACACAGACGTTGCGTATTGCCATCGAGGTGGCGGATATGGACACGGAAGAGGAGCGTTACACCTGCGACGTGGAAGTGAAAGGCGGCGGCAAGTGGAAACGTATCATTCTTAAATCGGATGATTTTAAAGGAGAAAAATACGGCTACACCTTAGAAAATTTCTCGTTAGGTAGTGCGCTTGTGTTTGATTGTGCAGGCGAAGAACAGGAATTTTCCGTGACCAACATCATTTGGCTGTGAGGGAATAGAATGGAAGAAGAATTGCAGAAAAACGAAGCGGGCGAGTTTGCAGCGAGCGCTTCCGAGCGAACGGACGAGGCGAAGGGCACGTCTGGCGAGGAGAATAACTCGTCGAATGAGTATAAACATAGCAGACGAGCAAAGCGATCCGATATTATTTTTTATACGGTGATGGCGGTTTTGTTCGTGACGATTATCGGACTCCGCTTTTGGGTTTCCAATGCGTTTGGACGGGTGGAAGTGTCCGGAACGTCGATGTGTCAGACTTTACAGGACGGCGATATTTTGACGATGAATCTTATCAAAGACGGCAAAGGTTTAGAGCGAGGGGATATCATCGTCATCAACGTGAGCGAATATAATTTGAAAGATTCAAAAGGAAATGCAATCAACTTTCTCATTAAGCGTTTGATCGCAGTAGAAGGAGATAAGGTGAAATGCACGGACGGACAAATCAGCATCTGTTATGCCGGCACCGAGGAATACGTCTTGTTGGACGAGCCGTACGCCTATTACGGCGGTTGGGCAGGCAAAGATCAAACGGATTATGATTTTAGAGAATATACGGTGGGTGAGGGGGAAATCTTCTTCCTCGGAGACAATCGTCTCAACAGCGTGGACAGCCGTTATCAGGAATTTGGCGGTTCCCATTTGAACGGGAAATTATACAAAGCGACGGATGTGCAAGGCGTCGTGAGCCAATGGGCGGTAGACAACAAAGCATTTTTTGACATTCTCTTCTTTTGGTGGAAGTGAATTTTGAAATAAACTTATTTTGAATATTAAGGAGAATTTATTATGGCAATTAGAATTACATCAGACAGCACTTGCGATTTGAATGAGCTTACGAATGAAAGAAATATCGGTATTATGCCGTTGACTGTTAACCTTGGAGATGCGTCCTATCACGACGGTGTGGATATTCAGCCGACGGATATTTTTGAATTTGTTGCAAAGACGAACGTGTTGCCCAAGACGGCAGCGCCCAGCATCGGGGAATACGAAGACTTTTTCAAAAAGGAATTGGAAGGCTACGATGAAATCGTGCATATCAACATTTCTGCGAAAAGCTCCGGTTCGTATAATTTTGCAAAAGAAGCGGCAAACAGCTTTGGCGGCAAAGTGCGTGTAATTGATTCCAAAGCGCTTTCTTCCGGGCAGGGTTTGCTTGTTATGAGAGCGTGCGACCTTCGTGACGAAGGGAAGTCGGCAGAAGAAATCGAAAAGGATTTGCTCGAAATGAGAGAAAGAGTGAATTGTTCCTTCGTGCCCGATAATTTGGAATATCTGTACAAAGGCGGCCGTGTTTCCGGTATGGTGAAAACGGTGGCAGGTATGTTCAAGATTCATCCCTTGATTGCGATGGACAATGGTCAGCTCGTGCCTCCCGGAAGAAAATACAAGGGCAAAATGAGCGTACTTATCAAACAATACGTGGAGGATTTGAAGGCGCAGTATCCCAACTACGATAAGACGCGTTGTTTTATCACGCACTCCACGGCAGAGCCTGAACTCGTCGAAGCAGCGAAGGCAAAAGTAAAAGAAATCTTCGATTTCGACGAAGTGATTGAAACGGTGGCAGGCTCTATCGTTACCAGCCATTGCGGAAAGGGAACGCTCGGCGTATTGTTCGTCTATAATAAATAAGGATAGGATAAGAGAATAAAGCGAACCCGATTTTATACGACGCATTTTTAACGAGTTCGTCTTATTCTTTTATCGTATGTAAGCAATATTTACCAATTTTTAGAAAAAAACGAAAGAATAGGAGAAAGTTTTATGAGAGCAGTCGTCACCGTCACAGGGAAAGATAGCACGGGTATCATTGCAAAAGTCAGCACGTTTTTGGCTGAAAAAGGGGTTAACATCGAGGATATTTCTCAAACGATCGTAGGGGAATATTTTGCGATGATTATGGTCGTAGGACTTTCCGACGCCAAGGAAGAGCTTTCTGTGCTTGCGCAGGAATGTTCGGAAATGGGGAAGAAGATCGGCATGGTGATTTATATGCAGCATGAAGACATCTTCAACGCTATGCATACCATATAAGAGGTGTTTCCATGTTTAGCAATAAGGACGTTTTAGACACCATTGCAATGGTGCAAAAGGAACATCTCGACATCCGTACGATTACGATGGGGATATCCCTCCTCTCGTGCGTGCGAGACAGCGCAGAAGAAACAGCGACGAAGGTATATGACCTTGTTTGTCGTAAGGCGGAAGACATCGTCAAGACGGCATCCGATCTTTCTGGTGAATACGGAATTCCCATTGTGAATAAGCGTGTATCCGTCACGCCCGTGAGCATTATCACGGCGGCATTCCCTGAAAAAGCGCCTTTGATCGGTAAGGCTTTGGACGAGGCGGCGGCTACCCTCGGCATTGACTTTTTGGGCGGCTATTCTGCTCTTGTTCATAAATCTACGGCAGAGTACGAACGAGTTTTTATTCGTACCATTCCCGAAGTGTTGGCGAGCACGAAACGCCTTTGCGCTTCCGTCAACGTCGGTTCGAGCAAATCGGGCATCAATATGGAAGCGGTGAAGATGCTCGGCGAAGTCTTTAAGGAAGCAGCGTTGTTGACTAAGGATGAAGACGGCATCGGTGCGGCAAAGTTGGTGGCTTTTTGTAACGCCGTGGAGGACAATCCGTTTATGGCAGGTGCATTCCATGGAATCGGGGAAGGAGATACGGTTATCAATGTCGGCGTTTCCGGCCCCGGTGTCGTAAAACGTGCGTTGGAACGGATTCCGAATGCGGATTTGACAGAAGCGGCGGAGACGATCAAGCGTACGGCGTTCAAGATTACGAGAGCAGGTCAGCTCGTTGCCCAAGAAGCGGCAAAACGACTGAACGCACAGTTCGGTATCGTCGATTTGTCCTTGGCGCCTACCCCTGCCATCGGTGATTCGGTGGCGGCGATTTTGGAAGAGCTCGGCATCGAGACGGTGGGCGGTCACGGCACGACGGCGGCGCTTGCCCTACTCAACGATGCGGTCAAAAAGGGAGGCGTTATGGCGTCCTCTCGTGTCGGCGGATTGTCGGGTGCGTTCATTCCCGTGTCCGAGGATATCGGCATGATTCGCGCGGCTGAGGCTGGCAAGATTACGTTGGATAAGTTGGAAGCAATGACCTGCGTTTGCAGTGTCGGGTTGGATATGATTGCAATTCCCGGTGACACTCCGGCAACCACCATTGCTGCAATGATTGCGGATGAGGCGGCAATCGGAATGATCAACAATAAGACGACGGCGGTGCGTATTATTCCTGCCATCGGGAAAAAGGTGGGCGAACAGGTCAATTTTGGCGGACTGTTAGGCAGAGCACCGATTATGCCCGTACACGAGTGCGACTCCTCTCGCATTATCAATCGAGGAGGCAACATTCCTGCACCTATTCACAGCTTTAAAAATTAAAATGAGCATACCATGTATGCGTTTAAATAGATATTATTAGGAGAATAATTATGGAAAGAACAGAAGTTTTAGAAAATATGAAATGGAAAACGTCCGACATTTTTCCTTCCGACGAAGCGTGGGAAAAGGAATGTAAGGATTTGGAAAAAATTTGTTCGAATTTTGATGTTTCCGCATTTTACGGAAAATTGCATGAAAAGGATACGTTGCTTTCCTGCTTGAAATTGATTGACAAGGTAGAAAGACGGTTGGAGATGGTATATCTCTACGCACATCTTAATCACGATGTGGATATTCGTGTGGCAAAATATACGTCGGGTACGGCGCAGGTGATTGACATGTTCTCCAAGCTCGCTGCAAGAGTGGCTTTCATCGAGCCTGAACTTACCTCTTTGGATGAAAAGACCTTGCAAAGCTTTATCGAGGATCCCGACTTTGCGGATTACGAATACAAGCTCCGCAAAATAGCCAAAGGAAAGGCACACGTATTGACGGAAAAGGAAGAACGCTTGTTGGCGTTGGCAAGCAACGTGATGGGGGATTTCCAAAACGTATTTTCTATGTTGGATAACGCAAACCTCAATTTGCCTACTGCAAAGCTCAACGGGGAAGAGGTGCAGATGAGCCACGGCCTTTACGGTTTGGTGTTGCATTCCAACAACCGTGAAGAGAGAAAGGAATGGTTTGAAAAATATTACGATGCTTATAAAAAGCTTATCGACGCAATCGCACAGACCTATTCGAGCAACGTCAAAAAGGACGTGTTTTATAAAACCGTTCGCAATTACGACAGTTGCATGGCAATGGCAATGGAAGGAGAGGACGTCGATATTAAGGTGTATGAAACGTTGATTGAAACTGTGCACGAATATTTGCCCGTTATGCACGAATATATTTCCCTTCGTAAACAGGTGTTGGGCTTGGACGAACAATATATGTACGACATTTACGCACCCCTTGTGGAAGACGCTGAAATCAAGCTTCCCTTCGACGAAGCGTACGAAGTCGTTATCGAAGGACTTGCACCTTTGGGTGAAGACTATCAAAACCTTTTGAGAAAGGGCAAAAACGAGGGTTGGATTGACGTTTGCGAAACGGAAGGTAAACGTTCGGGTGCTTATTGTTCGGGTATGTATGACAGCCATCCTTACGTATTGTTGAATTATCAGCCGACAACGAACGATATGTTTACGATTGCCCATGAAATGGGGCATGCTATGCATTCGTATAAATCCAACGAAACGCAGCCTTATTCCAAGGCTTCGTACACCATTTTCCTTGCGGAAATTGCAAGTACGGTCAACGAAGTGCTCCTTTTGAAGCATCTCTATAAGAAGTCGAACGATAAAAATTTGAAGAAATATCTTCTTAACTATTATATGGATACCATTCGCGGGACGTTATTTCGTCAGACGCAATTTGCCGAATTCGAGCAGCTTGCACATGCGAAAGCGGAGGCAGGGGAAGCTCTTACGAAGGAGAGCCTCAATGCGATTTATTACGATTTGAACAAGCAGTATTTCGGTGACGGTATCGTGCATAACGAACAGATCGCATACGAATGGGCGAGAATCCCTCACTTCTACAATTCCTTCTACGTATATAAATACGCAACGGGTATTATTGCGGCGATCTCCATTGTAAAACGCATTTTGACGGAAGGTCAGCCTGCGGTGGACGATTATTTCAAATTCTTGTCCTCGGGCGGCAAGACAGATCCCGTCACCATCTTGAAACAGGCGAAGGTAGACTTGACGACCAAGGCTCCTTTTGAAGCTGCGATGGAAGAATTCCGTGCAACGCTTGAAGAATTTAAATCCTTATTATAACAAACAAATTGAACAAAATGAACGGGGCAGGTATGCGTTGAACGCATTCCTGCCTTAGGAGAAGTATATTATGGCAAATGATATCAACACCATGCCCTACAATCGGGATGCGGAAATGGCGCTGCTCGGTTGTCTTCTGATTGACAACGAGATCGTCGCCGAGGTCGTGGATAAATTAAACGAGGACGATTTTTATATCGAGGCT
This sequence comes from uncultured Clostridia bacterium, assembly GCA_964494075.1. GTDB lineage: Bacteria > Bacillota > Clostridia > Christensenellales > Borkfalkiaceae > Scatosoma. The sequence continues at coordinate 5,732 of CAZBQP010000012.1, read as the reverse complement.
CATCAATATATTTTACGTGCGATGCAACGGGTTTTCAATTCCAGAAAACCTGTCGACCTTGTTACCGTTTCGGACGAGCTGGAAAACGAAGGCGGGTTGGAGAAGGCAGGCGGCATCGTTTATCTGACCGACCTTACCCAAATCACCCCGTCTGCAGCAAATTATAAATCCTATTACGAAATCGTGTCTCGTGACAGCATGAATCGAAAGCTCATTCGAGCATCGAGAAAAATTATCGAAACGTCGATGAGAAGCGGAGACGAACGAGAATCACTTGCTTTTGCGGAAAAGAGTATTTACGACATTTCAAGACAGTCCGAACGTTCCGTACTGATGGGGATGAATGACGGTGATATTATCAATCAAGTCATTCATAAGTTCGAGCAATTGCAGGTGGATCCCGAATCCTTCCAAGGAATTCCCACGGGGTTCAAACGCTTGGATAAAATGACGCACGGTCTTCAACCGGGTGCGCTCATCGTCCTTGCGGCTCGTCCCGGTATGGGGAAAACTTCGCTTGCTATGAACCTTGTGGAACATGCGGCACTCAGCGCAGGAAAGGTTTGCGCCGTATTCTCCCTTGAAATGCCGAGACATGAAATTATTCAACGACTCATTTGCTCGTACGCAAACGTAAGCATGGCGAAGGCGCTTTCGGGGCAGTTGACGATGAAGGAATGGAAAAAGCTTATTTTCGCCGCAGATCAGCTCAAAAAGTGTAAGATTTACATTGACGATTCTTCACGAGTCACGCCGAGTGAAATTTTATCTAAATGCAGAAGATTGCGTTCCACGGCAGGTAGCGTGGATATGATTATGATCGACTATATCCAGCTTATGTCGAGCGGTGATTCCAAGCTGGCAGGAACGGATAATAGAACGCAGGAAGTTGCTTCGATCACCCGTGATTTGAAGATTATGGCAAAGGAACTTTCCGTGCCTGTTATTGCGCTTTCGCAGCTTCGTCGTATTCAGTCCAAAGAGCCGACTCTTTCCGACCTTCGTGAATCGGGTGCTATCGAGCAAGACGCCGACATCGTTATGTTTATCAACCGTCCCGAAGCGATTGCGACGGCGGAAGAGCTTGCATCAGGCAAAATTATCAAGGGCGCGGCAGAACTGATTTTGGCAAAACATCGTGCAGGTGAGCAGGGCAGGGTTGCGTTGAAGTTCATCGGCGAATGCACGAAGTTCGTGGATGTTGACGATCAAAATCGTGACGACGAGCCTCCTCAATTTGGTTCGCATGCACAGGAATACATGGCAGAGGACGAGGAGTACGTAGCGCCCGAAGACGATTATATGCCTCCCGAACCGCCGGAAGCGCCCCTTCGCAAAGGGGAGGGTTTAAAGGCAGCGATGGATGACGAGCTTCCTTTTGAGTAAGAATATGGAAACGATGATAGAGCTAATTTCGTCGGAGAGTCTGGCGAAAGCAAAAGAGATTATTATGGACGGCGGCGTGGTCGGCATGCCGACGGAGACGGTGTACGGCTTGGGTGGAAATGCCTTCAATGACGATGCCGTAAAGAAAATTTTTGAAGTGAAGGGCAGACCGAACGACAATCCGTTGATTGCGCACGTGCATCGGGATTACGATTTATCGCAGATTATTGATTATGATCCCCCGTATGCAAAGCTCCTTCGCAACGCCTTTTTACCCGGTCCGTTGACACTCGTGTATCCCTCTACGGGCAAGGTTAGCCCGTACGTGTCTTGTGGACTGAATACCTTGGCGGTACGTATTCCCTCTCACGAGGGGGCGCAGGCATTTTTGCGAGCGGTGGATATTCCCATCGTAGCGCCGAGCGCCAACCTTTCCAAACATGTCAGCCCCACGTCGGCGCAACACGTATACGACGATTTTCACGGAAAAATCCCCTTGATTTTGGACGGCGGCGTTTCCGTGGGTGGAATTGAAAGTACGGTGTGCGACGTGACGGGAGAATACCCCGTAATTTTACGTCCCGGGCTTATCACAAGAGAAATGATTGCGGACGTGGTGGGGGCTTGCGGTGATTATACTCCTTCATTCGACGGAAAAGAAAAGGTGAAAAGCCCTGGGGTTTTATATAAGCATTATTCTCCCAGATGCCAGACAGCGCTCTGTCGAAGTATGGACGAAGCGGCTCGTTTGTGTCAGGAACAAACGGGAAAACGAGTGGCGCTTTTGGCGGAAGACGAAGTGATTGCTACGTGCCGCCTTGACGACGTCAAGCTTTTGAATTTAGGAAAAAACGAAAGGGAGATGGCAAGCCGTTTGTATGGTTTGTTGCGAGAGGCGGAAGGTGTTTGCGATCTTTTGATCGCCGTCGAACCGAATAAAAAAGACGGCGTCATGGTGGGCGTGCTCAACCGTTTGAGAAAGGCGTGTACTTCCGTCGATATTCAACACTAAATTTATGAGAGAGGGGGGCAGGTATGCGATGAGCGCAACCAAACTGAAAAAAATCGTATTCGTTTGCACGGGCAATACTTGTCGTTCGCCCATGGCGGAATACCTCTTAAAAAAACAAGTAAAGAAAGCAAAATTGCGTGGATTTAAGATTTGTTCGGCAGGCGTCGCAGCTAAAAAAGGTGAGCCCATGAATCCCAAATCTGTGCAGGTCTTGGAAGAACACGGCGTTGCGATCGGGAAGTTTTCCTCTTCGCCTATATCTGATAAATTGTTGAAAGAGGCGCTTGTGTTTGTGTGCATGACCGAACGACAAAAATCCTTTTTGATGGATTTACGTTGGAACGCTTTGCGCAAAGCAGGCGCAGAAGAAATCGAGAACAACGTGTATTCGTTTGAGGAGCTTGTCGGCTACGGGATTCCCGATCCGTACGGATTCTCGATTGATGAATATCGTCGTGTTTACGAGATGTTGGAGGGGGGCATGTCTGCGTTGATTGATAGATTGCAGCTGAAAGAATATGCATTGCCGCCCAAAACGTCAACGGGCAAAAAACGGGGAAGACCTAAAAAAAGTACATAATAAAAAGGAGTTATCACGATATGAAAATTGCAGTAGCTTGCGATCACGGCGGCTTGAATTTGAAACGCAGCCTGATTGCGTATTTGGAAAAGAACGGACATGAAGTGGAGGATTTCGGTACGGATAGTTTCGATTCCTGCGATTATCCCGATTTTGCGTTGCCGGCGGCAGAAGCGGTTGCGCAAGGAAGATGCGAACGCGGCATAGTCGTTTGTTCGTCCGGGATCGGGGTTTCCATCGTGGCGAATAAAGTGCCCGGTATACGTTGTGCTCATTGCCACGACGTATATTGCGCTAAATACACTCGTTATCACAACGATGCGAATATGCTCGCTTTCGGGGAAAAGGTAATCGGCGTCGGTATGATGGAAGAAATCGTACACGCATTTCTCACATCCGAATACGAAGGGGGCGAACGTCACGATCGCCGTATCGCAAAAATTAAGGCGATTGAAGCAAAGTATAACAAATAAGAGGACGTAGTCAATGAAGGAATTTTGGGAACAGGTAGAAGCTGCCGTATGGGCATTTTTCAGCGGACCCGGAAAGTCAATCGCTTGGGCGCTTGCCATTCTTTTTGTCGGGTTGTTGCTCATTGCCGTCATTACGAAAACGGTACAAAAAAATGCGATGAAAAATCGTAAGATTGACAATGCTGCGGCATCCTTCGTGACGTCGATTGTATCGCTTATTGCGTACGTAGGGTTGTTGTTCATTATCATCGGTACGCTTGGTTTTTCCACGGAAAACATCATTGCGGCATTCTCGTCCGTGATGCTTGCCATTGCGCTCGGCTTACAAAATACGTTGGCGAGCTTGGCAAACGGGATTTTGTTAATTTTTTCCAAGCCCTTTCAGGCAGGCGATTACGTGGATATCGGCGGCACGTCGGGGACAGTCAAGGAGATTAAGCTGTTCAGCGTAAAAATCGTGACCCCCGACAATTTGACGATCGTCATTCCGAATAACACGGTGTTTGGTTCGACTATCATTAATTACAGCAAGATGCCCCTTCGCCGTATCGATATTCTTTTGCCCGTATCCTATGACGTGGACGTGGAAAAGTTGAAATTGTTGGTGAACGAGTTTGTGGCAAAAGATCCTCGTATCGTGAAAGAGCCGAGTCCCTTTTTCCGTTTAACGGAATATGGCAGAGGTTCGCTCAATTTTACCCTTCGTGCTTGGACGAATTCTTCTATATATTGGGATGTGCGCTTCGACTTATTGGAAGGCATTTTGGCGTTGTTGCGTCAAAACGGCATGAAAATTCCCTTTGAACAGCTTGACGTGCATGTAAGGTCAAACGAGGAGGTGTAAGGGCATGTTGTATGGATTATTGACGGAGACGACGCCCGAGATGTTGTTGCTCGCCTTAGAATATGCGATTTGCCTCATGTTGATTGTTGTTGCTGTGATAGGAATGGCAATCTTTAAGCACAAGACGAGAAAACAAATGAGTGCGGATAGGGTGAAAAAAAGTTGTCAAAAAGCAAAAGTAGAAGCGGAAGAGATGCTTGGAGAGGGGCACAATAAAAGCACCTATTTGTTGCTTGTCGCAACAAAGCTTTCTCATTTAAGCTCGCTCGTTGCGGATGGGGCGTGGTACGCCTTCCAGATCGTTGGGGCGAAGAAAAATATTTTGTACGAAGGAATTGCCAATAGCCTGGACGGTGTTGCGACGGAGCTTGCCAACGCATCCGAAGAAGGGTATATTTCGGTGGAAGAATATCGAGCTTGTTTGGAAAAGACGATTCAGACGTTGGATTCGGCAATCACGAAGCTTGACACCATGGTGTAATGGATAGAACATGAAACGAATCATAGCCATCGGCGGAGGGGAACTCCGCGAAAAAACGACGATCAAAATTGACGAGTATATTGCAAAGCTCGCCAAAGAACGAGCAGGCGAGAACAGGGCAAATGCGCTGTTTATTCCAACGGCAAGTCACGATTATATGCCCTATTACAACACTTTTCATAAGGTATATACAGGATTGTTTAACATCAAAACGGACGTGGCGCTCACCGTCTTTAAGGAACCCGATATGGAGAAGATGAAGACGAAATTTGAAAAGGCGGACATCATTTACGTGGGCGGCGGCGATACGGTGTTCATGATGGAACAATGGAAAACGTCGGGTTTATTGCCCTTTCTTAAAGATGCATACGATCGTGGCGTGATTTTAGCAGGGCTTTCAGCCGGTGCAATCTGTTGGTTTTCGGATATTTATACGGACTCGGAAAAGGTGAATTCGCAGGCTGGAACGTATTCCATGACGCAAGGATTAAATTGGATAAATGGAATAATTTCTCCCCATTATGACTCGAGAATGCTTGACTTTGATAAAATTGTATGTTATAATTACGCTTGTGCTTACGGGATAGAAGATAATGCGGCGCTGGTTTTAGAAGATGGAAAAATCGTTGGCAGCGTGTTGAGCGGCGGTAAAGCTTGGCGAATTGAACGTAAGGACGATACTTTACAAAAGACGGAAATTGCGGAAATCGGAAGATAAGCAATTCTGTTTTTATAGAAGCGGAAGTGCTTATAAAGCCCGCCTCGGAGTTGGTTTTCTCCGTGTAAAAATGAAAAAAACCGAAATGACGCGGATATGGCGAAATTGGCAGACGCGCAGGTTTCAGGTTCCTGTGGGTAACTCCGTATGGGTTCAAGTCCCTTTATCCGCACCAAAATTGCGGGATTTTAGGCGAAAAAACGCTTAAAACCCCGCTTTTTTATGCATTCATTGGGGC
>CAZBQP010000011.1:0-16224 GCA_964494075.1 uncultured Clostridia bacterium | reverse complement strand
GCCCTATCTGCTTATATTTAGTATATCATCTTTTTATGATTTTTGCAATAAAAATGAGGGCAAGGAGCGCAAAAAAATCCATGTCACCAAAACGGAAGCATGGATATGAGGGAAACTTGAAATGGAAAACTTTTTCGATTTTGGGAAAAGTTTTCCATTTCGGGGAACCGACGAGTTCGTCAAATGTAACCCCAAAACCTCAGTTTGCTTTACGATGATTGCCTTTATCTAATAAACTCGTCGAGAAAAATTGACGCATAAGTCAAAAAGTCCCTTGAAAAAGTTTCAACTTTATATAAAAAGTCCCTTGAAAAAGTTTTCGTTTTATATAGAAAGTCGCTTGAAAAAAAAATCACTTTGATGTATAATACTTATAAAGTACAGTAAGGAGCGCTATTATGTTAAAAAGAAAAATAGAGCAATCACTAATGAATTGGAAAAACACGCCTAATCATAGTCCGCTTATCATTAAAGGATGTCGTCAGTGCGGGAAAACCTTTTCCGTGCGAGATTTTGCACGAAAGCACTATAAACACGAAGTCTATCTTAACTTTTTCAAAAACCCCTCGTATATTTCAATCTTTGAAGGCTCGCTTGAAATAGATAATCTTATTATGATGATGTCGGCACTACTCGGTCCGAGCGCAATATTTGAACCGGGTGAAACGGTAATCATTCTCGACGAAATACAAAATTGTCCCGAAGCTCGAACTGCATTAAAATTTTTCAGAGAAGACGGTAGGTTTGACGTAATAGGAACAGGCTCACTCCTTGGCGTAAGAGGTTATGGAAAACAACCGAAGTCCATTCCCGTCGGTTCGGAAACGGTTATCGAGATGCATCCGCTTGACTTTGAAGAGTTTTTATGGGCAAACGGCATTTCATCACAAATTATAGAAAAGCTGAAAGAGTATTTAACCAATGAAGAACCTGTCCCCGAAGCACTTCACGAAAGAATGCGTCAACTTATGTTGCAGTATACGGTTGTGGGCGGTATGCCTGAGGTCGTTGACACCTTTATAAAAACGAAACAAATGAATAACGTTTTATCCTTGCAAAGAGATATCGTCCGTTCCTATGAAGACGACATGGTTAAATATGCCGACGACAAAGATAAATCTCTTATAAAGGAATGTTTTCAATCTATTCCCAAACAACTAAGCAAAGAAAATAAAAAATTCCAATATTCGGTTGTAAAAAAAGGAGGTACGGCATCCAAATTTCAAGGCAGCATACAATGGATCGAGGATGCCGGCATCATTTCTCGATCGTATAATCTCGATTTACCCGAACTGCCCCTCGACGGCAATGCAATAAAAGAAATATTCAAGATTTATATGCAAGATACCGGATTATTTGTCAGCATGCTGGAAGACGGGACACAATACGATATTCTTCAAGGCAACCTGTATGGCTATAAGGGCGCAATATTTGAAAATCTAATTGCAGATATCTTTATAAAAATGGGACGAAAACTTTATTATTATCACAAAGATTCAGGAATCGAAATTGATTTTGTTACGAGATATAAAGGCGGCGCAACCTTAATCGAAGTGAAAGCGACGACGGGAAATACAAAAAGCGCAAAAACCATTCTTGCGCATCCTGAAAAGTATCATGTTGCCGGATGCATAAAACTCGGAGATTACAACGTCGGGAGAAATGAGCGAATATTGACCATACCGCTTTACATGGGATTTTTATTAAGAGAATACTAAAGGATTTAAAACGAAGGTTCGGCAGGACTTTTGAACAATTCGGCGAAAAATAGGGATTGTGGAGGCTGACAAAATAAGGAAAAGGCGAGGAATTTTTCCCTCGCCTTTTTTGTGGGTTCAATTTCAACCTTTCTTTTGGAAAATTTTGAAATGTGAGCTACCTATCTGCTGTTACTCCTTTTTTACAGTAATTGTATAACCGACAAGCACATTATTTTCTTTTATTTCTTCCATTGTTGCTTCTGGAGTATATATGCTACTCTTCTTAGCTTCACACTTAACAGTTTGACTAGGCAATATCCATAAAACCTTTTCGCTATATTCTTTATCCTCGGTAAACTCATAAGGAGTACCATCAATCGTAATAGTAACGTCGAAATAATATGTATCGAAAAACCCACTATGTTTCTGTGTCGAAAGATGAATATAAACTTTTTCTGTATATTCCGCATATACGGTGAAATTTCTATTAATCCGGGTTTCAGACGTAAACGGAACTTTCACGCCATTTTCGTAATAATACCAGCTGCCTGTATAGAAATATTGATAGGTTACATTATTGCTATACTTAGAATGGTCGATTGTCGGGAATTGATCCGACGAAATGGTGGTGCCTTGCGCCAAATCGGAAACTGTTTTATTGAAATCAACATTGCCGTCAACTTCACTTGCAAAGTTCACTATAAACGTTTGCTTGCTCCACTTCGCATACAAAATGGTGTCCGCATAAATGGTTTTGCCGTTTGCTTCCATGCCGTCCGTGCAATCCACATCCAAATACCAACCTAAGAATTCCGTACCCGTCTTTGTAGGCGTAGGCAAATCGGCAGCAGAAACGGTATATCCAACGCCGTTGGGAGACGTGTCATGTGTGACAGGCGCAATTGTGTTGCCGCCATTCGTCTCATAGGAAATGGAAACTTTTGCAGGATACCAACCAAACGTACCGTCTGCGCATTGAGCACCATAATAAGTGCCTGCAGACGTGAAATATTCTTCTTGCCCTGCCAACTTCTTGCCGTAAGACAAAAGTTGAAGTTGTTTTGTAATAACTTCTATTATTTCAACTTTCGGAACAGTCAAAGACTCCAATCCAGTGACTGTGCCACTACTTTCCTTGCTCGTCGATGTAAGATTACTTGTGCTGCTTGTTACATTCACCACAGCATTTTCACTTGCCGCAGTCACCATACCGCCAAAGCCGCCAAATGCAGAATTCACGGAAGAATCGCTGATATCCAATCTCCCCTTCACAAGCAATTGCGCCGCATCTTTTGTCGGATAAGTTACATTACAGCTGTTAAAATGATAAATATCGTCTGTCTTTATGTACCTATATGCAGGATCAGAAGAAGACTTCGGATAGATAATCATGGAACCTTTTGCATTTAACGTCGCACCTTCTTCTACACAAATTATAGAACCACTCAACATCTTAAACGGATTGCTGATTTCATAGGTGCCATTTCTTAATGTAATCTGTTGTTTCCAACTGATCGGGAACATTACGTCGCTCGTCTTTACAGGAACACCCATAATCTCCATAGACATAGATCCCAAATGTGCGTCACCGCATATCTGTATATCCGTAGCGGCAAGATTGAATATCGTACCTCTTGCATACGTCAATATCGTGCCGTTTGTTAACGTCAAAGAAATCTCTTTATCCAACGAAATAAAATCATTGCCCTCATAATGCGTGGTGAATCCGTTTATTTGAGGAGTATATTTCAACGTTGCCGTTCCTGCCGTCAGATTAAGAACCGCCTTCGACTTTGCAATGATCTTGATTTCCGTTGTATTATGTACATTGCTCGCAAACAAATCCGCATATCCCACCAACGTAGCAGCCGAATGGATTGTAAAGAAGGATTGCACATTGGGCATATCGTATACAGAGAAAGGCGCCATGTCACCTGCTCTATATACACATGCAGTATCTGAACCACCTCTATAATCGTAGATTACGTACGGCATATACATTGTGCCGTTCACAATCTCTACCATACTACCGTTGTTGCGTTCCGTTTCCTTGACATAGCCACGACAATCCGTCATGCCGTAGGAAATAATCTTTGCATTTTCCTGCATAAGAATTTCCGCATAGCTAAGATAGGTGTGCCCTGTCGGGCTCTGTCCACCGCTTCTAACACCTATATATCCGCCGACTTGCAGCGTTGCATTTGAATTCACTGTCAAAGTGGCACCAGTCGACATTGTCACCAAAGACTTACGATACGCTTTCACTTTATCTTCATCTTGATCTGCAAAATAATCAGAGCCGATAGAATTATTTTGATCCGCATCTTCCCACGTTGTTCCCTCATACGGCAAGCAGAGGGTGACGCCACTGCCAATCGTGCAATCTTCCTTGATTACAACTTTGCCCGTCACGTCAGGCACCACGTAAACAGTTTGCCCGGAAGTTGCCGCAGCCAACGCAGCTTCAATCGTTCCGTAATAGGTGCTGCCGATGTATGCCACCCCTTTCAGTTTGATTGTCACATCAATCGTTGCCGCATTGTAATTTGCATTGTTGGGGGTGAAGGTTACCGTAAAGGTGCTGTTGTCGCCGTTGAAGGTAAGATTTCTGCCATCGGACAAGTTACCCGTCACTTCTTCGCCACGTACACCCGTCGCCGAAGCCGTGGTGATGTCTTTCAGCATGGAAGAGTCAAGTTCGTTTTCGTAATAGTATCCTTCCGTTGCGGCTGTGTAATCCACCGTTGCCGTCAGCGTAAGATTTGCCTTGGCAATGGTCAACGTCAACTTAATGGCTTCGCCGCCAACGTCGTAATTATCCGAATTTTCGGTGAAGCTTACCGTGTACGTGCCTGCATTCGTCGGCTGATCCTCGGAATCATAGCCGTTGCCCGTATACTTCGCCGTAAGAACTGCAAACGAAGCGTTTGCTTTCGGCTCAATCGTCAACGTATAGGCAGTGCCATAGACGGTGGAACAGCTTTGAGTGGTCATCTCCGTTCCGTTGAAACGGAAGGTGAAATCGTTCCAAGACAAGATTGCCTTTTCAATCGAATAGGTCAACGTTCTCGTCAAGCCGTTCTCCGTATCATTCCACTTATAGTTCGTGCTGTTCAACGTGAGTGTTACGTTGTAATTGCCTACATTCGTGCTGGTTGTATCTTCATAAACAATGCTGTAATCCGCATTCTCTGCAACGTCAGGCTTTTGCACGCTGCCGTTGTAGGTGAACTTACTTACGCTGAGCGTAGGCAGGTCAATCAACTTGGGCGTGACATTCACCGTGACGTCTTTGGTGAGCGTTTTATAGTTGTTGGAATCTTTCGGCGTGTAAACGAGCTGCAAGGTGTAGCTGCCGACGTTCAAACTTGCATCAAGCCCCACCGTCGCATTCGTCCATTCGTATGCGCCGTTTTCCGTGTCGGCAGGTTTCAGGCTGTTCAACGTCAAGCCTTCACGCCACATCTCGTTGTATTCCGTCTTCATGGTGATGGTCATTTCCGCTTGCGAGATGGTGAACTCGTTGGAAGTTGCCTTGCCTTCGAGATAGTTCGTGCTTGTCGGAATGATCACGGTGTGCCGACGTTCAAACTTGCATCAAGCCCCACCGTCGCATTCGTCCATTCGTATGCGCCGTTTTCCGTGTCGGCAGGTTTCAGGCTGTTCAACGTCAAGCCTTCACGCCACATCTCGTTGTATTCCGTCTTCATGGTGATGGTCATTTCCGCTTGCGAGATGGTGAACTCGTTGGAAGTTGCCTTGCCTTCGAGATAGTTCGTGCTTGTCGGAATGATCACGGTGACGGTGTACGTACCTGCTTCCGTCGGGAAGCCTTCGCCGTTCACCTTCGTGCCGTTCACCTTCGTGCCGCTGTACGTGTAGGTTGCGCCGACAGGGTTGGTCGCATTCAATGTGCCGCTCACCGCCGTGCCGTCGTACGTCTTGCCTGTCACGGTCAACGTGACGTTGTTTGTTGCTTTGTTCACTTTAATGGTGACCGTTTGCGTTGCCGCTCCGTAGTCGCCTTCATATTCTTCCTTCGGTGTGAATTTCACGGTGAAGGTGTACGGAGTGTCGCTTGCATCGCCGATCAACCCCTCTTTCTCAAACGCCCACGTGCCGTAGTCGCTTGTAGGCAATTCCAACTCTTCGAACGTTGCGCCATAGGTCACTTCAAAGGAGGTCTGCCCGTCGTATTTCACCGCCGCTTTCGCAATGGTGAACTTTGCCGTTGCCGTATTCGTGCCGTCTGCGAAGGCGTAGTTGGTATTCGTTAGCGTCACCGTAACCGTATGCGTACCTACTTCCGTAGCGGTGTTGCCGCTGACGGTGTAATCTTTGCTCGTCAACGTGCTGCCGTTCGCCGTCAGGATGACGGAAACGGTGTGTTCTGTGCCGTCGAAGACAAAACTCTTGTTGTCAAGACTCAAGGTTGCCGTGGCAGGCTTGATTTCGTAGGTGTACGACTCCTGTACAGGGGTGCTCCATTCGTAGTTGGTCGTATCCTTCAAGGCAAGCTTGACAACGTACTTACCGACGTTGACGCCCATTGCCGAGCTATCAAGTGCATCGTTGATCGTGAGCGTGTAAAGCCCCTTATAGCCAGCCGTCACGGGAAGCTGATTTGCGCCCGTATACGTCAATGCGTTGTCGCCGAGCTTATCTTCAAGTGCAAGAGCGCTGACGTCCACTTGCACTTTCGCAATCGTGAATGCCGTCCAAGCAGACGTGCTGCCGTTGTAGTTGTCGCCGCCCTCTACGTACGCTTGCACGTAATACGTACCTGCGTTTTGGGTGTTGGGCGTGAAGCTCGACAAAATACTTGCAGCGTCGCCATTCGTCGAGTATCTGTATTGCACCTTGACGTCGTCCTTAAACGCCTTCGTTGCCGTTGCCGAAAGAGTGTTCGTATCTGCGTTGTACTGTCCGTACGTCCATGCATAGTTGTTCAGCGTGAGCGTAACGGTGACGTCTGCTTTCTTGATCGTGTAGTTCAACGTCGTCGTATTGCTGTCATCGCTGCTGCCATTGCTGCTATTGACGAATTTATAGTTGCCGCTCAACGTAATCGTGAACGAATGTGAGCCGACGTTGGTGGCAATGTTGTTCGACGTGGTGTAATCGCTGCCGAGTGTCAACGGAGCGCCGCCCATCGTCTCGACGGTGTACACCAACTCAACAGGTTCGCCCGTATAGGTGAACTCAGACTGCGCAAGGCTTACGATGTTCACTATCGCTTTCTCAATCGAATAGGTCAACGTTCTCGTCAAACCGTTCTGCGTATCATTCCACTTGTAGTTTTCATTCTTCAACGTGAGCGTTACGTTGTAATTGCCTGCATTCGTGCTGGTTGCATTTTCGTAAGCAATGTCGTAATCTGCGCTCGTTGCGACGTCAGGCTTTTGCACGCTGCCGTTGTAGGTGAACGTGTTTTGGCTAAGCGTAGGCACGTTGATTGCCTTCGCCTCCACCGTGAAGGTGCGTGTGAGCGTGCCGTCTTCATGCTTCGCCCAGCCCGAAGCCAATGTTTCGGACCAAGTGTAATTGCCGTTTGTAAGCGTCAACGTCACTGTGTAGCTGTCTGCATTCGTCACCTTGATTTCGTAGCCGTTGACAACGGTCGTCGTCTTGCTGCCGACGCAAGCCACCGTGTACCCTTCTGCAGGGTTCAACGTGACGGTCTGCTCGCTGCCCGTGTAGGTGAGATTGTTTGCGCCGCTAAGCGTAGGCGCAATCGCCTTGGGCGTGATGGTGTACGTTGCCGTATTTGCGCCGTTTTCAAAGACGTAGTTCGCATTCGTCAACGTCACCGTAACCGTATGCGTACCTGCATTCGTAGCTTTGTTGCCGCTGACGGTGTAACCACTCGTCAACGTGCTGCCGTTCGCCGTCACGGTGACGGAAACGGTGTGTTCTGTGCCGTCGTAGACGAAGCTCGTCTTGTCAAGGCGCATGGTTGCCGTTGCCGGCGTGATGGTGAACTCGTTGGACGTTGCCGTGCCTTCGAGATAATTTGCACTTTCTGCAATCGTCACGGTGACGATGTACGTACCTGCCTCCGTCGGGAAGCCTTCGCCGCTTACCGTCGTGCCGTCTGCCTTTCTGCCGCTGTATGTATAGGTGCTTGCACCCTCTTTATTATCAGCAGTCAAAGCTCCGCTCACCGCCGTGCCGTCGTACGTCTTGCCTGTCACGGACAATGTAACGTCATTTGCCGCTTTCTTCACCGTTACGGTGATTGCCAACGTTCTGCTTTCGTAATTGTCCGTATCAGTCGGCGTGTAGTTTGCCGTAAACGTCTTCGTACCTGCGTTGCCGACGGTTGCCGTTTCCCAACTCCACGTACCGTACGTATCGTTGAAATCGGACAATTTCTTTCCGTCTGCCGTCTTGGCGTTGTTCAAGTTATCGCCATACGTCACCGTCATGGCAGGAATCGTCTGCTGATTTACCGCTTTTGCAATGGTGAACGTTGCCGTTGCCGTTATCGCATTGTCTGCAAAGACGTAGTTTGCATTCGTCAACGTTACCGTAACCGTATGCGTACCTGCATTCGTAGCGGTGTTACCGCTGACGGTGTAACCACTCATCAACGTGCTGCCGTTCGCCGTCACGATAACGGAAACGGTGTGTTCGGCACGGTTGTAGACGAGATCCGTGTTGTCACTAAGGCTCAAGGTTGCCGTGGCAGGATTGATCGTATACGTCGCCGTAAGCTCTTCTGCGCTGCCATCTGCCCATGCGTAATTAGCGGTATCCTTCAAAGATATCGTAATCGTATAGCTACCGACGTCCACGCCGTTGACTCTCGTATCCTCAGCGATCGGAGAATCCACCGTCCACGCCACCGTATACGTATCGGTGGTCACATGGTTGGGAAGAATAGAAGCTCTGCCCGACAAGTAGGTCACGTTTTCGTCAGAAATGACGGGTTTTTCGATTGTCTGTTTTTGAATGGTGTACGAAATCGTTTCGGAAAGTTCGAGGTAATTCGTCGTTTCTTCCACGAAGAAATGTACTTTGTATTCGCCTGCGTTGACGGGTTTTTCCGTCAGCTTCGTTTCACCCTGATAATAGGTGATTTGTACGCTGCCGAACGTCGCCTCCGCCGTTGCCTCATACGCTGTGCCGTACGTAAATGCATTGCCCTTGTCGATTGCGGGCGTTTGCGTCCACGCATTGGTTGCCTTACCGATGACGAACGTCTTAATCAAGGTATTACCCGACACCGTGCCGTCTGCGGAGTTCCAGCTGTACCCACCGAGAACTGTAAACATCAGCTCGATCGTGTACGTGCCAGCTTCCCTTACGATAAAGTTAGACGTGTTATTCGTTGCAATCGTGTTGTCGCCGTGTTTTACGACGTAGGTATAATCGGTGGACGCCGCCAAAACGTCGTCGCCCGTCTTCACGTTGATGCTTACGGAAATATCGCTGCCCGTATAATTTGCAGACGTCGTCGTCACCGTCGTATTTACAACCGTTTTCCCGACGGAAATATGCAATTTTGCATCGTATTCCGCATAGTTTTGGCTGTATGCTTCGCTCGGCGTGAAATGAACGTCCACATGATGATCGCCCGTCGTCGTAAGCGTGTACGTAGGCTTTACAAACGTCCAAACGCCGTATTCGGAGACAGGAATGGTAAGATCTTGCAAGGTAGCGCCGACGCTTGCCGTAATCGTACCGGGAATGGGCGCTTTTGCTTTTTCAATCGTCGCTACCACAAACGACGTGGTATTAATCTTATAATATGCGCTCTTTTCCTTCGTCAACGCTGCGTTGACGGAATAGGTGCCGGCATTCGTAATACTGTCTGCCGAGCCGCCGTCAATCGTCCACGTCCAAACGAAATCAGTCGCCGTGAGCGTTTCGCCATTTTCCGTGGTGATCGTCACGTTCATCAAATCGGTTACCGTATACGCCTTCGACGAATCGTATTCGGGTGCATTCCCTTTCAACGTCGTCGATATATCCACTTTGGCTTTGAGTACCTGTACAGTTGCCCAATCATTCAAAGTGATAGGCTCATAGTTGCCACTCAAATGGGTGTATACGACAGGATAATACTGTGCGGTTTCCGTGCCGGGAACCAACGTCGTCGTGGCATCTTCCCATGCGTAACCATTAGGCAACGTAAATTCTGCCAAAGTCAAACCGGTATGCCAAACTTTCGTAAAGTTTTGTTCTCTCTCGGGCGTATTTCCGCTCCACGTCGCCTTTTCAATGACAAAACGAAGCTCTTTCGTACGTGTTTCGTCTTCAAAGATATAGTTATTGTTGAGCGTTACCGTGAATTTATATTCATTTGCATCCGTGCCCTTGTTGTTTGCAATCGTATAGTCCGTGTCGGAAGGAAGGGTATCACCGCTAAATGCGATCGTTGCACCCTTTTCCGTTCCGTCATACGTGAACGTTCCGTCCGTTACTCTAACCGACACTTGGGCAGGGGAAATGGTGAAGGTATATTCCTTCGTTACGCTGGCTGCAAGAGTATAGTTTGCCTTCGCTGCCACAACGACTTTATATTCGCCTGCATCCTTTGCCACATCGACAGATACGCCGTTCTTGCTAAACGTCATCGTAAATCCGTCGTTGACGATCGGCGTTCTCGTCGTGTTGCCGTCATAGACGAAGCCCGTAATCGTATCAACGCTTTCCACGAGCTTCTTTTCCACAATAAATTCTTTCCATGCAGACTCCACGCTCACATAGTTGTTAGTTTCAACCACGTATGCCTGTACACGATAGGAACCTGCGTTTACAACTTCCGTCGTCGCAACCCAGTTTTCACCGTTCCACTGTTCATATCTATATTTAATGGTGACGAATGTCGCCGCCGTTGCGGAAGGCGTCTTCGCATCATCGCCGTACGTCCAATCTTCCATCTGTACGGAAGAAAGATGGATATGTTCTGCCTGCGCCTTCGTAATTGCATAGCTGTACGTAGCGTTCAACTCGTCAACCACGGCGATATTGCCGCTCCATGCGTAGTTGTCACTGATAAGCGTAAGCGTTACGCTGTATGCGTCGACGTTGGTGCTGTGTTCGTCCGTCCACGAAGAAATCGTGTAATAATCACTCGATTCGACAACGGGCTTTTGCACATTCCCGTTGTAGACGAAGGTCGTCGTAAGAGTAGGAAGCGTGATTTCCGCTTTCTTAATTTCAAAGGACAACGTATCGTCTTCAAAATCCAACCAGTTGTCGCTACCCGTTACGAAAATCGTCACGGAATATTCGCCGGCAAGAGCATTTACAGGAAGAGTGTTCGTATAGGAAACGTTCGTCTTCGTCTTATGCGTATACGTAACCGTCGCCGTCGTATCTTCGTCGTGATACTTCAATTCGGGAAGAAGGAGGATAAACTCGCCTTCGCCGTACGTTCTGTCGGCAATTGAAGGCGCTTGCGCCGCCCAACCGTTGGTAGCCTTGGTGATTTCCACCGTAACGGTCGTGTTCGAGCTTGCATAGTTTGCCGATTCGCCCAACGTCACCGTCACTTGATAGCGACCGACATTCGTAGGCAAGCCGCTGACAACCGTCTCACCCACTTGATAACTGTATTTAATCGTTGCATCTTCGCCGTGCGAAGGGATAACCTCCCCTGCCGCAAACGCAAAGGCGGTGCCATCGTAAACTTTGCTGCAATGATCCTGAACGAAAATCGTAGACGTCGCTCTATTGACAGTCACCGTTACGGTAACGTCGTTTACGGAATAGAAGTTATTTGCATCGTCACCACTCAATACGCACGTCGCTACAAAATAGCGTTCGCCAACGTTTCCAACCGTGGTTTCCGCCGTAACGTTACTCCAACTCCAAACGCCTACGGAGCTTCCGTTAAACGTGCTGACGGGAAGGGTGAGCTTCTCACTCACTTTATCTCCGTAGATGGCGATTTGCTGCATTTCTGCGCTGACGCTGAGTGTTGCTTTGGTGATTGCATAACGGTACGCAGCGTCCAAACCGTCAACCACGGCGCCGCTGCCGCTCCATGCATAGTTGGCGCTGATCAACGTAAGAGTTACGCTGTATTCGCCAACATTCTCGCTGTTTTCATTCGTCCACGAAATCGTGTAATACTCGCTCGATTCGACAACGGGCTTCTGCTCGTTGCCGTTGTAGACGAAGGACGTCGTAAGAGTGGGAAGTGCAATCGTTTTTCTTTCAACCGTAATTGTCACTTCTACACCCGTTCTGCCTGCATAGTTGACGGCATATTCTGCTTTCGGCGTATATTTTGCCGTATACGTCTTCGTGCCTGCATCACCGACGGTGCCGCTCGTCTCCCAGCTCCATTCGCCATACGCATCGTTATAATCAGCCAACGTCTTTCCGTATGCGTCCTTCGCTTCGTTCAGATCGTCGCCGTACGTCGCCTTCATTGCAAGAATGGCTTGGGTATTTTGTACTTTATTAATCGTAAGAATAACGGTGGTTGTTGCTGCCGCATAATGTTCGCTTTCCGTAAGCTTCACCGTAATCGTGTAGACTCCTGCATTTACAATCGTCGTCACCGATTCTGCTTCCACCCCTTCGTTTGCCTTGTAAGAAATTTCATACGAAATCGAGTTCGCATCATCTACGTGGTTGGTGGAAACGCCGAGGTAGAGGTTCAGCTCTTCATTTACCTTGTTTTCGTCCAAGGTGAAGGTGTTTGCTCCATAGGTGAACGTTTTGTTCTGCGCCGAAACTACGCCCGCAATCTTGTGCACGGTCACTTCAAAGAAGCCGTGAACGGGCAGATAGTTGTCAATCTTATACGTCGCTGCGTAGCTATCCACGCTGCCTGCAATCAACACCGTTTCAGGCGCATCCCACGTATAATGAGCATCCAACTCAATATCCGCCAACGTCAAGCCGTTCGACCAGGTAATTTCATATACTTTTTCAAACGTATTTCCCGTCCATTCGCTTTCGACAATCTTGAAAGACTGTACTTTCTCGGCGCTCGTATAGTTGCCGTTTGCCGCAGCCGCAATAGACGCTTTCACATAATACGTGCCAACACCTGCATTCTTCAAATCTGTCAACGAAATTTCCATCGTGCAGCTTGCATCTCGATAATAGGTGTATTCCACAGTGTCCATGCCAAACTTCGCAGCAATAGAAGGACTGTTGACATCCGCTTCGTAGCCTTTATACGCCCAGCCTGTCATCACCAACGAAGTAATTTCATTGGTAGCCGTCGTAATAGAGTAATCCACTTCTACGCAAGCGCCGACTTCGCCGTTCCATACGTAGTTGACGTCGTCCACGAGGGTAAGAGTGACGTAGTATGTTCCTTTATCCATACTGCTTGGCGTACGATATACCACCGTATACGCAACGCCGTTAACGTCGCCGTCTGTATATGTACCGTTTACGGCAGGACGCTGCACGTTGCCATTGTACGCCACATTCTTCGTATTGTTTGATTCAAACGCAACCGTCGGAATATCCACGCTTCCCTTACGAATGGTGAAGGTAATCGTGCTTTCCAGCCCTGTCCAGTTGGACGTTTCAGGAATACGGACTGTCGCCGTGTATTCCCCTGCTTGCGCATCGATCGGCAATTGATTTTGATATACCGTACCCGTGGTCGTGTTTTTATATTCGATTGTGAGGGTAGAAAGTCCCCAAACAGCAGCCGCATTGATCGTAGCTGCATTTTCCTTATACGTCCATGCGGTAGAGACGATATAAGGAAGCTGTTCCTGCGTTGCACTTCCCCAGTTGTTGGAAGCCTGTGTGACGACAACGTTGACAGTTTCTTCCGCTCCGTTGTAATGCGCAGTTTCCGTTGCAACGATCGTCAACTTATACCTGCCTGCCTCGATCACTTCGTCTACGACACGTCCGTTGCTGTCTGTATAGACATAGGTGAAGCTCGGATAGTCGCCCGCTACGGCACGGTTTACCGTTGCGATAAACGTATATTTCTGATTGTCGAATACTTTGGTGTACGTCTCTGCAAGGTCGAGCTTGTCGCTGCCTTCCAACTTCTGAATCTTGCTGTCCGCTTTGATAATCGTAAAGTTGAACGTTGCAAAGCCGACGTTGTAATTGTTTTCATCGTCGGGGGTAAACACCACTTTGACGGGCGTTTCTTCCCCGATTGTAAGCATGTAAAGTCCAAACGTAGGTTCTTCCCACGTATACGTACCGCTTACGGGTTTGTTATCATTCGTTCTGATTGCGCTGCCACCGAGGGGGATGCCGCTGGTTTCCAACGTCATATCGGGCGCAAATTTCAAAGTAGCCTCGTTGGATGCGAGTGTCACGGCAACGTCTGCCTTTTGCACGCACAATTTGCAATCGATGATACCTTTATAATAGTCGCTGACGATTTCCAATCTCTTGGAATGTGCGCCTGCCTCCGTTTCTGCAACGTTGCCACTCACCGTGAGTTTGCTCAAATCAATGGTGTAGCTTTCGGGGCGCAGCGTATCGACAAGATGATATTCAAGCGCAAATTCGTCCCCTGTATAGATATATTCGTTCTTCGTCACTACAATATCGAGAAGACGCTTTTCGATCTGACGATATTCATTCGTAATGTAGAATTCCGCTTCCAACTGATTTAAGTTGGGGTTCTGCGGTGTAAACACTGCAATTGCCGAGAAATCCGACATCTTATCAATAATAAGATCGGGATTTTTCCAAGCCCACGAACCGAACCCTTCGTCGCTGAAGGTGACCGTGGAAATCTTTTCGCCGTAAACGGCTGCCGTACCCGACAATCCGTCCGTAGAAAGAGTGGGTTTATAGAAAGTAGCCTCCCCTTTCTTGATGGTCAACGTTGCGGAAATGCAGGTTGCGTTCACGTTGTCGTTATTCACCACGGGTGTGATCACGTACGTGCCTACGGTTGCAGAAGGCTTTTCTGCCGTAATTTTCAACAGGGATACGTCCCCGGTGAATCCATCCACTCGGAAGGTAATTTCAGGCACGTCGGCAGGATAGGTAATCTCCGTCTTCGCCAACACCGCCGTAACCGTGACGTCGGGTTTCGTAATATTGAACGTACCCGTATGCATACCCGTATAGTTGTCGTCCATTACCAACCAACCGTAGCGATAATCCCCGACTTCCGTCTGCGATTTACCGCTCATCACGTACACAATCGGCGTGTCTTCCGGATCGGCAAAGGAATAGATGGGATAATGTTCCGTTCCGTCGTACACGAAAGATTCCTCTTGCACGATAAAGGTGAGCTCCTTAGGCACGATGGTGAACGTGCCGCTGCAACTTCCCACGAAGTTGGGATTGCTCATGGCAAATCCATATTTGTACGTATCCGCATTTATCTGCGGCGTACCCGTCACGGTGACGTCTGCCGCCGTGATGTGTTCGTTGTCAAAATTGTCTTGGAAACGATAGGTGGGGAACTGTTCCTCTCTGTTGTATGTAAACTCGTCCGAAATAATGACGAATTGCACCTGTTTGGGCGCTATGGTGTACTCGAACGTCAAAACACCCGTGCTTTCATCCGCGCTCGTACAAGCGTCGCTATCCTTCCACTTATAATTTTTCAAATCCTTCAACGTTGCCGTTACGAAGTATTTACCAGCGTCAACACCGCCCTCGTTGAGGACGTCGTAGGGAAGATACCCTTTCTCCACGTCGGTGACGGTGGCTTTTTGCGTTGTGCCGTTGTACACGAGCGATGCGCTAACCGCAGGCGCAGCAATTTCTTTCTTTGCCACCCGTACGGTCACGAAGTTGTTTTCAACGGGCACAATTTCGTCCGTGCTCGAAAGAAAACGAACTTCAAATTTATGTTCACCCACCTCTCCGACGAGTGTGGTAGGCGCTTCTACGAATTCCCATTTTCCGTTTTCATTAGAAGGAAGGGTGAGAGACGCAATCGTGGCGTTGGGATCGTACGTACAATCAATCGTCTCCAAAGCAGGCGCATGTAAACTATTATTATAATAATGCGCCTCAATCGAAAGATTTCCCGTCAAAACGTCGGGCACTTCCGATTTCCAGTACGCAAAGGTGAACCCTTCTTGCACTTTGGCTTCGGGTATGACAACTTCGTCCGCATTAAACACGAACTGTCGATTGAACACTTCCCCCTTGGAAAGGAAGTCCACCTGATATTTGACGGTGTAAGGCAAGGTAAAACGCTCGCCACCGTATTCGATGATGAGTTCCTTTTGTCCGATCGACGAGGTGTCCAAACCTCCCGTGACCATATTCTCTTTCAGAGAGAATTTCGTCTGGTAAAATACCTCTTGATTCTCTCCTACGTACGCCTTATAAACAATTTTCACGCTTTGATAATTGAATTTGCCGCCGTATGGCACGATAGGATCATACTCCGACGTATCCAACTCCAAAGTGTAACGATCGTATTGATCAATAACGCCGGAATCAGGTCTCCATTGAATAATTTGACAAGACGCAAAACCGAGCGCTAAAAAAGCAGAACAGAGCAAAACAAACAATGTTGCAAGCTTTCTTTTCATTCTACTTCCTCCTATTTTATTTCTGAAAAGGGTTTCCCCGATTGTCTTCAAATGTAGTATAATTC
>CAZBQP010000010.1:0-16671 GCA_964494075.1 uncultured Clostridia bacterium | reverse complement strand
CGCAGCACACTCTGCACCGGAGAGAGGAGATTTCACTCGCTGCAAAAGAAATACGCCGGCAATCACCATGACGCTTTCCTCGGCAAGGTCGATCACGGAAGGGAGCAAGAATTGTTTATTTCCCCAAAAGCTGCCTCGAACGACGGCATAGAGCGAAGATAGACAGAGGGCGCTTATCAGAATACGAAAGACGGAAAAAGCACGCTCGTCGGAAAAGAGGAAAGTGAGTTTATCTCCAAAAAAAATAAAAAAGAGACAGAGAGGTAGGGTGAGAAGCAAGGATAGAAAAAAGCCGGAGGAAAGAACGTTCACCTCATCCATGGGTAGCTGCTCTGCCTTGCTTTTGGAAATCATACGAGAGACGGTGATGGGGATTCCGCCTGTTCCGACGGTGAGGAAAAGAGCGAATAGAGAGAGGGCGACTTGATATAATCCAAGCCCCTCTGCGCCAAGGAGACGAGAGAGGACGATGCGGTACAGAAAGCCAAGTCCACGCTCGGCGACGGACAGGGCGGTGACGGCGGTGGCAGTGGTGTAGACGGTCTTTTTCATAGTTTATTGTACGAGCCATCAGGGCAAGTTATGACATATTTTTACAGGGAGCGGACATATACTATACAAATGTTGAAAACGGAACGATATCAATTTTATAAAGTAAAAGAAGGGCAAAATTTGAGAGAAATTGCGGATTATTTTTCCGTGTCGGAATGGTTGCTTGCGAAAGAGAACGGGTTGACGGGCGCCGTTTATAAAGGACAGATTTTGAAGATTCCCCATGAATATGGGAATGTTTACATTGTGAAGGAGGGGGATACGAAGGAATTGCTGTGCGGTAGCGTTGAAAATTACGAACGTAAAAACGGAACGAACGCCTTCTATATCGGTATGCGTGTGATTTTGTAAGTTCGTTTCCCGCTTTTTCAAGGAAAGATAGTAAAGAAAAAACGTCCTATCCCAAGTTGATTTTCTCTTTTGGCAAAACGGACAAGTCTGTTGTAAATGGACAAACTTATTGGCGGGGCGGGAATTTTTCCGCTCACGAAGTAAGAAGTGAGGGGAGCTTTGTCTTTCGTGCGTTGTAAGGAGTGAATTTTTTGGGAAAGTATCAGAAAAATCGTGTGATATGCTTGACAAGTTCATGTAGATTAACTATAATAGTTCATATAGATGAACAAGTTGGGGGACGTTGTGGATAAATACTTACAAGCAAACATCGTATTTTCAAAATTCAGTAGGGATTATATGGGGTTAAAGAAGGAGTATCCGATTCGCCCGAGCGAGCTGGCGGTGCTGAACATCATCACCAGAAGGGAGGGGAAGTTTACCCCCTTGATGATTAAGGAACTTTTGGAAGTGTCCAAGCCGATGATCACCGCTCATATTAACATACTGGAAAAGAAGGGGTACGTCTATAAAGATTTTGCGTTGAGTGATAAACGAAGCTTTTACGTGATGCCGACGGAGAAGGCGAGGTTGCTCGTAGAAGAGACCGAGCAAAAAACGACAGATACTCTAAAAGAAATTGAAAATGAGTTGGGTGAAGAAGGATTTTCGACGCTCGTGACATTGTTGAAAAAAACTCAAATGACATTAAAAACGAAAGGAGAATGAAGCATGGATATTAACGATAAGATTTGGAATCCTTGGCACGGTTGTCACAGATACAGTGAAGGTTGCCAAAACTGTTACGCATATTTTCTCGATAAGCGTTACGGAAGAGATACAAACGAGGTGGTGAAAAACAAGTCGGACTTTAACTTGCCCGTCAAAAAGGATAAGAACGGCGCTTGGAAGTTGCCGAGCGGTTCGTACGTGCGTGTGTGCATGGCGAGCGATTTCTTTTTGGAAGAGGCAGACGCATGGAGAGAGGAAGCTTGGGATTTTATTCGCCGCAGAAAGGACGTGACCTTTTCCCTGCTCACCAAGCGTGCCGATCGTATGAAAGATTGTTTGCCGGAAGATTGGGGAGACGGTTGGGATAACGTGGCGTTTTCCGTTTCGTGTGAAAATCAAAGATGTTTGGAGGAACGAATTCCGCATTTACTCGCATTGCCTGCGAAACATCGTTGGGTGAGCTTAAAACCGTTTATCGGTGAAGTGGACATTGAGCCCTATCTTGCCACGGGCGGAATTGAAACGGTGTTGTCGGGGGGAGAGAATTATCTTGGTTCCCGTCCTTTGCATTACGAATGGGTGAAGAAAGTGCACGACGCCTGCGAAAAGTATAACGTGCAGCATATTTTCGGGCAGACAGGCAATATTTTCGTGGTGGAAGGCAAAGAATATAAAATTCGCAATCGTACCGATCAAATGGTGGAGGCACTCAAATGCGACTTGCATTATCCGCCTGTGAATATTGAAGAACGGATCAATGAGATTTACGAGAGAAAGGCAGCCATGAAAGAGGCGATGTCGAGAGGGAGAAAACCCAAGGAAACGGATAAATTCCATTGTTGAGGTGGCGGATATGACGAAACAAGGAATTTTGGATTTTATTTCCAAACAAAGAACGTCGATTATTTCTTCGGTGGATGAAAACGGGTATCCTGCAACACGTGCGTTGATTCAACCTGTTTTGATTGACGGAAATGATATTTATTTTGCAACGTACACTTCGTCGAGAAAGGTGAAGCAATATCGAAACAATCCAAAAGCGTGCGTGTATTTTTATTCCAAAGGACAATCTTTCCAAGGGGTTGAAATTAAGGGAGAAATGCAGGTGTTGACAGATCAAGTGACGAAATCGCAATTTTGGAAGCCTTTTTTCAACCGTTTTTATAAACAAGGGGTGACCGATCCTGACTACTGTATTTTGAAGTTTACAGGGTTTGAGGCACAATGGTTTAGCAATTTCCGAACGGAAAGAGTACAATTTTAATAGAAGGAGGATACAATGCAATGATAGAAAAAGAACGTTTAGGACTCGGTTGTATGGGAATGTCCTGTTATAGAAATCCGGAAAGCTCTTTGAATACGATTCGCTATGCGTTGGATAACGGAATTACACTGTTGAATACAGGGGAATTTTATAACGCAGGCGAGAGTGAGATGCTTGTCGGGCAAGCGTTGAAAGGAGTGCCGCGAGACGAGTATTTCTTGTCGGTAAAATTTGGAGTTTTGCCGTCGCCACGAGGAGGTATTTACGGCTTAGACGTGCAGCCGTTCAATGTAAAAGGGCATTTGACGTACTCTTTGCGACGTTTGGGACTTGATTACGTCGATTTGTATCAGCCTGCGAGAATGGATACGGAAGTTCCCGTGGAAGACGTCGTAGGGGCAATCGCAGACGAGGTGAAAGCAGGGTACGTAAAACACATCGGGTTGAGCATGGTGGATGCGGAAACGTTACGCCGTGCTTGCAAAGTGCACCCGATTCATACGGTGGAAATGGAGTATTCCCTTATTGAAAGGGGAATTGAGCAGGAATTGATTGCAACGGCGAAAGAGTTGGGCGTCAAAGTGCTTGCCTTCGGAACGGTTGGGCATGGATTATTAACGGATGATATTGTCACGAAGGGAATGGAACATCCTCGTATGGCTATGGGGTTGCTTTCCCCTGAAAATCGTGAACACAATCTATCCTTGATCAAAAAAGTGAAAGAAATTGCCGATGGAAAGGGTTGCTCTTTGTCGCAGCTTGCGCTGGTGTGGTCCCTTTCCAAGTACGACCACGTCCAAAGCTTGATAGGTACGACGAAGGTGGAGCATTTACAAAGTGCGATGGATGCGCTCCATTTTGAACTTACGACGGAAGAAATCGAAGAGTTGGAGGGAATTCTTTCTGCAGATGCGATTCGAGGCAAAGTTATGCGTAATTTCCGTTTCACGAACGGGAAACCGACGATGATATAAAAAAATAAGTTTGGGAAAGAGTTGACGAAGAAAAAGTCAGCTCTTTTTTTGTAAAGTCGATTGTTGAGAAAGGGGTAAGAGTGAGTGTGATTCGATGGAAAAAGTAGGCGCAAACTTTTCTTTTGCTTGCATACAATATAATAAGAAACAATCTTGCGAAAGGGCTTTGCTCATTCGTAACAGGAGGTAAAATTATGTCCTTTTATTCCAATTTCCAGTCGGACAAATGCCCTTGTCAAATTACGGGCAATCCGATCAACGGTTTGACGGAAAAGGTTTGTATTCAGGCAGAAAAAATTTTTGACGCAGGTATTAAACAAACGCAGCTGGGAAATTATGCGCTGAATCTCACCGACCTTTCTCCTGCCGACGTTACATATCCTTTGACTTTTATCAGTGCACGATCCTTGACGGCAGATGCGACGGTGACCAACCTTGTGATTGAACGACAAGCCGATCGTTCTTGCGCACGAGTGCAGGCGACGATTTCCATTCCCGTGGAAGTACTTTTCACCGATGCGGCAGGGGTGGACGGCAGCGCAACGAGCATCGTTTCCATTCCCGTAGACGTCCTTCTCTTCGTACCTGCCCCCTCCATTATGCCTTTTTCCGTCCGTGCAGTGGCGAGTGTGGTTGCGCCCGACGGTGTGTATAATGCCGATGCGAGGAACTTTACGGCGAACTTGTGCGTTACGTGGATTTTGAAGGTGTCTATGCCTGTGGAGCTGCTTGTGCCTACGTACGGATATTGCGCCATTCCCCCTGCGCAGGAGTATTCGCAGGAAGTATGCGCGGGCTTTTTCGAACTTCCTCTCTATCCCCAAGGACGGGGCGGATGCGGAAAAGATTGCTGCAACAACGGATGATTTTTTACGATGAAAAGCGGCGGAAATTCCGTCGCTTTTTTTAATTCAACGCATACCTGGTATTTACAGAACACCTTTTGTGACAATTTTGAAGCAGGAGAGAATTTCTTGAGAAATTTCTTGCTTTTTTTTGGAAAATCTGTTATAATAAAAGCATGAACGTGTATGCAATCAGCGATTTGCACCTTTCCGCCACGCAGAACAAACCCATGGACGTGTTCGGTTCGGGTTGGGAAGGGCATTTTGAAAAAATCAGATCGGACTGGCAGAAAAAAGTGCAGCCCGAGGATATCGTACTCATCTCCGGTGACATCAGCTGGGCGATGAAACTTTCGGATGCACTCGTGGATTTGCGTTCCCTTGCCGATTTGCCCGGGAAAAAGGTGTTTATTCGTGGTAACCACGATTATTGGTGGAACGGAATTACCAAGCTTCGAGATTCAGCCCCCGACGACAGCTTTTATTTTTTACAGACGGATGCTGTAAAACTCGGCGATTTTGTCATCGTGGGTTCTCGTGGGTGGACGTGCCCTGGGAGTGCGGAATATACCGAGCAAGATCAAAAACTCTATTTGCGAGAGGGGGAGCGGTTTCGGCTTGCCTTACTCGACGGAGAAAGGCTGCGTCAAGAGGGGGATAAATTGCTTGCGATGATTCATTATCCACCCTTCAATTTGAAGAATGATGACACTCTTTTTACAGACTTGTTTAAGCGTAGCGGCGTGGAAAAA
This sequence comes from uncultured Clostridia bacterium, assembly GCA_964494075.1. Classification (GTDB taxonomy): domain Bacteria; phylum Bacillota; class Clostridia; order Christensenellales; family Borkfalkiaceae; genus Scatosoma. The sequence goes on along the minus strand of CAZBQP010000010.1, from coordinate 11,222 downwards.
GTAGTGTTCGGACATATCCACGGAAGTGCGTACTTTCCCCTCAAGACGGAAAAGGACGGCGTGGAGTATTTTATGACCTCGTGTGACAAGGTGGGTTTTTCTCTCGTGAAAATCTATTGATTTTCGGAAAGGGCGAAAAAGTTGTGGAAAATTGCCGTTTGAACTCTTTACAATTGCGGCGAAAAGTGTTATAATGTAAAGTGGTAAAACGGATTATCACTCGGGTAAAAAAATCTCGGGCAAACGCTCGGGATTTTTCACAAGATTTACAAGGAGATTTGTATGCTCAACAGAAAAGACTTATTGGGACTTATCGACGTTTCCGCAGAGGAAATTACGGAAATTCTCGATTTGGCGCAGGATTTTAAGAACAGAATTCGCAACGGTGAAAAGAAGTTCTCTCATTTGTCAGGCAAGACGGTCACCGTGCTTTTCTATGAAAACAGCACGAGAACACGGACGAGCTTTGAACAGGCGGCAAAATATCTCGGCGCAACCGAAATCAATATCCAAGCCGGCAATTCTTCCGTGGTGAAAGGGGAAACTCTCATTGATACGGGGAAGACGCTCGATGCGCAGAAAAATGATTTCATTGTCATGCGTCACCCTATGGGCGGTGCCCCCTATCTTCTTGCAAAGACGGTGAAGGCGAGCGTACTGAACGGCGGCGACGGCATCAACGAACATCCTACCCAGGCGCTTTTGGATATGTTGACAATGCGTGAGGTGTTTGGAAGTTTGAAGGGTTTGAAAGTGGCGATTATGGGGGATATCAAACACTCCCGTGTGGCAAAATCCAACCTTTTCGGCTTGAAAACCATGGGCGCGGAAGTGGCGATGTATGCGCCGCAGACTTTGATTCCCAAAGGAATCGAGCAGCTTGGCGCTAAGGTGTGTCGTTCTCGTGAAGAGGTGTTGGACGGTGCGGACGTCGTGATGGGATTGCGTATTCAGTTAGAACGTCAGCAAGCAGGCAATTTCCCTTCGCTCGGCGAATATGCGGCAAATTACGGAGTGGACGAAAAGACGTTGGCGCTTGCAAAACCGAACGCCATCGTGTTGCATCCGGGGCCTGTCAATCGTGGCGTGGAACTCACCAGCGGCGTAATCGACCATGAAAGAAGTTATATTGAGGATCAGGTACTCTCTGGCGTAGCGGTGCGTATGGCGGCGTTGTGTCTGTTGAATGAACGGAGGACGAAAGCATGATTATCAGAAACGGCAGCGTAGTATTGAAAAATTCCGTAGAGAAAAAGGATATTTTGGTGGAGAACGGACGCATTACGAAGATTGCGACGTGTATTCCTGCGGACGGAAGCGAGGAGATTGACGCAAGCGGTAAGCATGTGTTCCCCGGACTTATTGATATGCACGTACATCTGCGTGAACCAGGGTTTGAGCGAAAAGAGGATATCGAGAGTGGCAGCCGTGCGGCGGTGAAGGGCGGTTTTACGCAAATTTGTTGTATGCCTAACACTAATCCCGTTGTAGATAATAAGGTGGTCGTGACCTATATAAAAGCTCGTGAAAAGGAAGTCAACTTATGTAAAATACACCCCATCGGCGCAATTACAAAGGGCTTGAAAGGGGAAGAAATGGCGGCGATTGCCGGCATGAAAAAGGCTGGTGCAGTGGCGATTTCCGACGACGGAGTTGCCGTAAAGAATGCACGTCTTATGCGGCTTGCGATGGAATACGCAAAAGGTTTCGACATTAAATGTCTGTGCCATTGCGAAGATAAAGATTTGGTGGACGGTGGCTCCGTGCACGAGGGATTGAGTGCTACGATCGCAGGCTTGAAGGGGATTCCCAGGGCGGCGGAAGATACGATTATCGCACGTGAAATTGCTCTTGCGGAGACGTTGGATGCGGCAGTACATATTTGCCACGTATCGACGTATAGCGGCGTGCGCTTGATTCGAGATGCGAAGAGAGCGGGCATTAAAGTGACGGCGGAAACCTGTCCTCATTACTATGCGGTTACGGACGAGATTATCAGAACGTACGATACCAATACGAAAGTCAATCCTCCCATTCGTGAAGAAGTGGATAAACAGGCGATTTTGGAGGGTTTGAAAGATGGCACGCTCGATTGTATCGTCACCGATCACGCCCCCCATCATGCAGACGATAAAAACGTGGAATACGCATCGGCGGCGTTCGGGATCAGCGGCATTGAAACCTCTTTCGGGTTTGCTATCAAGTATTTGTACAAGGCAGGCGTGTTGACGTTGAACGAAATTGCGGATAAGATGTCCTACAATCCCGCACAAATTTTAGGGCTGGACGGCGGCGAAATCAAGGAAGGTGGCGTGGCGGATTTCACGATTGCCGACTTGGATGAAAAATGGGTGGTTGATCCCGATACCTTTGTCAGCAAAGGCAAAAATACCCCGTTTGGCGGCTATGAGTTGGAAGGGGTGGTGAAGTACACCATCGTAGACGGCGAAGTGAAATACAAGGCGTAAGCTTAAAGAATAAAAGGAGAACGTATGATTACCGATAGACTTATTGACGGCATTATTCAGATGCAAAATCCTACCTGCGTGGGGTTGGACACACTCTTTGACTACTTGCCCGAGGATATGAAGGCAGGTGCAACGACTTTTGAGGACGTTGCAGAGCGCGTACTTGCATTCAACAAGACACTGATTGATCATATTTGCGACATCGTGCCTTCCGTGAAAGTGCAGATTGCCTATTATGAAATGTACGGCGTTGCCGGCATGAAGGCGTATTATGAAACGTTGAAATACGCAGCTGAGAAAGGACTCGTCGTCATCGCAGATGCGAAGCGTAACGACATCGGTTCAACGGCTTCTTGCTATGCTAAGGCATTCCTTGGCGAAACGCAGGTTAACGAGAATACGCTCAAAGCCTTCCCTTCCGATTACGTGACGGTGAACGGGTATTTGGGCTCGGATGGCATTGTACCCTTTGTGGAACAATGCGAAAAACAGGATAAAGGTATCTTCGTGTTGGTGAAGACGTCCAATCCTTCCGGTGCGGAAATTCAGAATATGATTTTGCAAAACGGAGTACCCATGTATGAGTATATGGGTGGTTTGGTGGAAAAATGGGGGGAGAGCACGATCGGAAAATACGGCTATTCCGCCGTTGGTGCCGTGGTCGGTGCGACGCATCCTACTGAAGCGGCTCGTCTTCGTGAAGTGTTGCCGCATACCTTCTTTTTGATTCCCGGCTATGGTGCACAGGGCGGAAACGCTGAAATGCTCAAAAGTTGTTTTGGCAAAGACGGACTTGGCGGTGTCGTGAATAATTCGCGCGGAATCTTGTGCGCATATAAGAAAAACGGCGGCACCTATTACGATGCGGCACGTGCGGCTTGTATCGCAATGCAGAAAGATCTGTCCGCAGTCATCGGGAAAATGGGCAGATAAATTATGAAAGATTACGTTGCAACGATTGTTAAGAATGAAAAAATTGCGGAAAATATCCATGCCGTGACCTTTGCTTTGGAAGAAGATTGCAAAGTGCGTTGCGGTCAGTTTGGGAATATTTCCGTCGGTGGAACCCATCTTTTGCGCCGTCCGATTGCCATTTGCAAGACGGAAGGACGAGAGGTGACGTTCTGTTATCAGCTCAAAGGCGAAGGTACACAAAAACTGAAAACGATGGGGGTAGGTACGAAAGTAAACGTGTTGATGCCCCTTGGAAATGGTTTTTTCTTGGAAGAAAACGAATACAAAGTCGCACTTGTCGGCGGCGGTGTAGGGGTGTTCCCCTTGATTTCCGTTCTGCGTGAATACGGTTTGTCCAAAGAAATTTCCGCTTACATCGGTTATCGCAATCAAGGTGCGGTGTGCGGCGTGGAAGAATTTGAAAAGGCGTCGAAATTCGTCGGTGTTACGGACGACGGAAGCTACGGCGAGAAAATGAATGCCGTACAGGCGTTCGCAGCAGATCTTGCGAAGGGTAATCGCCCCGACGTGGTGCTTGCTTGCGGACCTACCCCCATGCTTCGTGCGTTGAAAACACTTGTGGAGAAGGAGAATATTCCCTGCTACGTGTCATTGGAAGAGCGTATGGGCTGCGGCATCGGCGCTTGTCTCGTTTGTGTATGCGATTTGACGAGCGGCAAAAAAGCCCGTGTTTGCAAGGACGGCCCGGTATTCAACGTGCGTGAAGTTACGTTGTAATCAATCAAACAATTCGGAAATTGACTTTTTGAAGGATCGCAAGAGGAATTTTGCGCATTGTGGTGAGCGGCTTGGAGATTTTCTTCGGTTCGCTGCCGAGAAAATGTAAGCGCAACCCTCGATTCTTTGAATAAAAAATAAAATTCAACCCAAAAAAGGAAAAATTATGGCAAACTTATCCGTTTCTTTGTGCGGCGTTACTTTGAAAAATCCCGTGATTGCGGCTTCGGGTACTTTCGGGTTCGGCCGGGAGTTTCACGAACTTTACGACATCGGGCAGCTTGGCGGCGTGTCTACGAAAGGCTTAACCTTGGAGACTCGTCTCGGCAATCCCGTCCCTCGTATTGCAGAATCACGTGGGGTGATTCTCAATGCTGTCGGCTTGCAAAATCCCGGTGTGGAACACTTTATCGAACACGATCTTGAATGGCTCAAATCGACGGGAACGACCGTCATTGCCAACGTCGCAGGGAAAACTTTGGAAGACTACGAACGTATTTGCGCACGCCTTGAAGGCTTGGTGGATATGATCGAACTCAACATTTCCTGCCCCAATGTAAAGAGCGGCGGTATGGCGTTCGGGATTCAACCAAAAACGGTGGAAGAGGTGACCAGGTATGCGACGAAGCACTTAAAATCGACGCCACTCATCGTCAAACTTTCTCCCAACGTGGAGAGTATTGCCATCAATGCCAAAGCGGCGGAGAACGGCGGCGCAAACGCCGTATCCCTCATCAATACGTTGACGGGCATGGCGATAGATATTGAAAGACGGAGACCGATCATTGCCAACAATACGGGTGGTGTGTCGGGCGCAGGTGTTAAGCCCGTTGCCGTACGCATGACGTACGAAGTTGCGCAAGCAGTGCAAATCCCCGTGATCGGTATGGGGGGAATTACGTGTGCGGAAGACGCCATTGAGTTCTTGATGGCAGGCGCAACGGCAGTGCAGGTAGGCACGGCGAATTTCACAGATCCCTATGCAATGCCAAAAATTATTCAAGGACTTAACGACTGGTGCGATCGTCATGCGATTGAAAACGTATCCGAATTGACGGGCGTTTTGCAGCTTAACGGAAAATAAGCGAAAAGTTTCGCTGCAAATTCCTCGATTTTTTCCTTCGCCGTTAGGATAGACGACGTAGACAAGGGAAATAAGAAAACGGGGTGGAAAAAGTAAAAAAATAGTAAGGAGTTTTACACATGGAATATACGTACAAACAGGAATTTATTCGTTTTATGGTGAAAAACGGCGTGTTGAAATTTGGAGAATTTACTTTGAAAAGCGGACGTATCGCTCCCTATTTCATCAACACGGGTAATTATAAGACGGGCAAACAGCTTGCCAAGCTCGGTCAGTATTACGCAGCTTGCATTATGGAAAACGGTCTGGATGCGGAGACGTTGGTTGGACCTGCCTACAAGGGGATTCCTCTTTCCGTTGCCACGGCGATTGCTCTTTGCCACGATTACGATAAAGAAGTCAACTATTGTTTTGATAGAAAGGAAGCGAAAGATCACGGCGAGGGTGGCTTATTCGTTGGTAAACAACTTGTGGACGGCGAAAAAGTGGTTATCATCGAAGACGTCATGACGTCGGGCAAAGCTTTGCGTGAAATTTTGCCTAAACTGGAAGCGGCGGCAAAAGTCAACGTCGTCGGCATGATTATTTCGGTGGACAGACAGGAAAAGGCACTCAACAGCGATCTTTCCGCCGTACGTGAAGCGAAAAAGGAATTCGGCATCGACGTGTATTCCGTCGTGACAATGAACGACATCATTCAAGCCATCGAAGACGGCGTGGTGGACGGCAAGGAACATCTGCCTGCCATGTATCAATATCGCAACACTTACGGCACGAATTGATTTCGGATATAGCGATAGATCCGCTCGAGCGGTTGTGAGAGAAGAGGTGGTTTGGGAAGTACCCATTCTGTTTTCGGCTCGCAAAAGGCAGTACGGGCGGGGCGTTCTTCCAAGGTATGCGTGCTTGCAAACAGCAAGGTCATGCTGCTGATAAAGAGAATTGCAACGAGTAAAAGATAATTTCGTTTCATACAGGCAGTATGGAAAAGAACGGGGGAAATTATCCCTCGCATTCGCCTTTTGAAAGAAAAGGCAAGTAGATAACGGATAATACAAGGACGGGGACGGCGTCGTTTCCGTACGAATAGGAGCAAATATATGAAAAACATCATTCTCACGGGGGACAGACCTACAGGGAAATTACACATCGGACATTACGTCGGTTCGTTAAAGCGTCGTGTGGAGCTGCAAAACAGTGGCAAGTTCGATAAAATTTATATTATGATTGCAGACGCACAGGCGTTGACGGACAATTTCGACAATCCCGACAAAGTTCGCGCAAACATCACCGAAGTTGCGCTCGATTATCTTGCTTGCGGACTTGATCCTGAAAAATGTACCATTTTCGTGCAGTCGCACGTGGCAGAATTGACCGAGCTTACCTTCTATTATATGAATCTCGTGACGTTGGCAAGATTGGAACGCAATCCCACCGTCAAGGCAGAGCTCAAACAGAAGGATTTCGCCCTCTCCATTCCCATGGGATTTTTGAGCTATCCCATCTCCCAGACGGCGGATATCACCGCATTCAAGGCGAACACGGTGCCCGTAGGGGAGGATCAGTTGCCTATGATTGAACAGGCACGTGAAATTGTGAGAAGTTTTAACGGGCTGTACGGGGAAACTCTCGTTGAACCCAAAGCGGTGCTTCCCGAAAATAAAGTTTGCTTGCGTTTGCCCGGTACGGACGGCATGGCGAAGATGAGCAAATCGCTTGGTAATTGTATCTATCTTTCCGACAGTGCGGAAGAAATCAAGCGCAAGGTGATGGGTATGTACACCGATCCGAACCACATCAAAGTGAGCGATCCCGGCAACACCAAGGATAACCCGACCTTTATCTATTTGGAAGCGTTTGCCACCGACGAACATTTTGCAAAATATCTGCCCGAATATAAGAATTTGGACGAGTTGAAGGCGCATTACGAGCGTGGCGGACTTGGCGACATGAAAGTGAAGAAATTGCTCAACGCCGTCATGCAGGAAGTGATCGAACCGATTCGTACGAGAAGAGAAGCACTTGCACAGGATATTCCTGCCATTTGGGATATGTTGTATAAGGGGAGCGAAGAGGCTCGCCAAGTGGCGGCACAAACGCTTTCCGAAGTGAAGAAGTCGATGAAGATTGATTATTTTGCAGATAGAAAATAAAATAACGCTAAGGATACAGGCGCTGCCCGTTTGCAATTCGCATTGCAAACGGGCAGCTTTTTTTTGTGACGTGTCGTCATGGAAGTTTGAATGTGTTTTTCCTGAAAATTTGTGGAAAAATCGTGTGTTACGGTGAGTGTACTATTTGCTTAAAAGGTATGTAAAAATTCTTTTTTTGAAAAGTGAATGTTGATTTCGTACACTATATATGGTATCATGTTTGCGTAGCGAGAAGCTAAAAAAGAAAATAAGGAGCATTTTTATGAAAAAAAGAACTTTAATGGCCATTTTTGCGGCGCTTACGATCAGTGCAACGATGGCAGCTGCAACGTCTTGTGACGTATTGGCAGGACTTCCTATTATCGGTGATCTTATCGGCGGAAGCTCTGTGGAAGAAACTTTACCTCATGCGATTACATGGAATTATGATTCCGAGTTGGTAACCATCACTCCCGTAGACGCAACGAAATTGCCTACGCATTTGTTGGAAGAAGAGGAATTCACCTTTACAGTAACGGCAAAGGAAGGTTACACCATCGGAAACGTGAGCGGTGCAAAGAAACAGGACGATGGTTCTTATAAGCTTACTATGGGTAAACGTGACGTTACCATTAACGTGACGGTAAATAAAACGCTTAACGAACTCGTTGTAGAAGCACCTGCTTTGACCTATTTTGAAGGTCAGAAAGTGGACCCCACCCTTTTGAAGGTTACCGCAAAATATGAGCTTGGCGATGAAATCATCACCGATTTTACCATCAGCTATGAATCGAGCGATGCGTTTGAAGTTGGCGATACGAAATTCACCGTAAGCTTCGGCGGCAAGTCGGTAGAAGTTGAGCTTGCTAAACCTGTTGAATCCGCACAGGAATTCCATAGCGCAAAACTCATTGTAGAAAATGACGTCGTTTATCTTGTTGCAGAGGGTAAATACAATGCAGCAGGTACCGTTCAAGAAGCAGCTGCAACCGTAAAAGGTTGGTTCAACGACTGTACGGAAAGAGGTACGTGGGCAGGCATGACCTATAACGTTGACGTTGATATGAAAGAAGATAAGAGCTTCACGGTTAAAGCAACTATAGAAGATATGAAGTCCGGGTATCAGTACTACTTCCATATTAAAGAAGGTAAAGACGGTCAAAACTTCTACTGCTCGTTTGCAAACGGTGTTGTTCCCGTAACAGGTACGGCTGATAACAGTAATTGTACGATTGAATTCCCTGAAGAGGGCGAAGCAACCTTCGTGGAAACTACCGATGGTACGAAGTACTATATCGGTACGATTCCTGCTTGGGGTGATCCGGTTATTATCATCTGCCCTATCAACGAATCTGCTCCTGCACTTACGAGCATGGGTCTTGAACTTGTAGACGGCACGCCTTATGCTGTTGTCAACGGTACTTGCAAGGCTGGTTTGGATGCGGACGCTGCTGAAAGACTTATTTTGAACTTTGTACAACATCTCGACTTTGAAGATATTAAGAATGGTAACGTAAAAGTTAACAATAACAGCCATATCGACAACAAAGAATTTGTAGAATGGGGCAAAGAAGTTGATGCTGACGGCAACGTAACCACTCCCGGTACGATTGCAGCAAAGATCACCTACAATGCAGAAGAAGGTACGTTCAAGATTTATGCGGAACTTACCGGTGAAAACGTAGTGGACGGCGCAGCGTTCTTCGGTCACTATGGTGCAAAGAACGGGGACTACTACAGCAACATGGGTTTTGAGGCTGATGGTAGCACGATCACCGCAAACGGTTTGGTATTTGCATTTGCAACGGCAGAAGAAATCGGTCTTACCGAAGATTGGCAGTCCGGCCTTACCTATATCATCATTACGGCAGCTGAATAAGCATTTCCATCCAACAATATATACCTAAAAAGTCCGCTTGCAATAGCAAGCGGATTTTTTATGGGCAGCTTCAAACGTTTTATAACGTAAAGTAGGACGATGGAGTAAGGTGATACCTTTACGTCATTGTATTGTCAAGTGAATGGGCGGAGAGTAAAGAAAAAAAGCCGAGGCTTAACCTCGGCTTTTTCTGTAAGCGTTCATTATTCGTTGATAAGATCTTTGTAAGCCTTACCGAACTTCATAACGGGTTTCTTGCAAGCTGCAATTTCAACAGCTTCCTTCGTCTGAGGGTTGATACCGGTTTTAGCGGGAACGTCTTTTACTTCAAACGTACCAAAGCCAACGAGCTGTACCTTTTCGCCTGCTTTCAAAGCGTCCGTAACGGAAGCGATGAATGCGTCGTACGCAACAGCTGCGTCCTTCTGCGTGAAACCTGCTTTTTCTGCGATTGCTTTAATCAATTCACCTTTGTTCATAAGAGTTTTAAGCCCCTTTAATAAAATTTCTCAAATCAAGGATTTAAGTAGTTTTATTATATCCTATCTTATGCCGTTTGTCAAGTCTCAAAGCGAAAAAAATTGCGAAAACCCTTGAAAATTCAAGGTTTTTTTAAGTTTTTTTTAGTTCTGGCGCAACTTGGGCATAAACTATGCCTTGATAGAAGAAAAATCCCGTGAAAAGCAGGGCTTTCCACGGGGAATTATCAAAGTTGTTGGGTGTAGAAGCCAAGCCCTAACACCTGGGAAACGTTGGACATAACGGCGAAGGAATCGGGATCGACCTTTTTGATGATGCGTTGAAGGGCGGCAACCTGTCTGCGGTTGACGACGCATACGAGCATCGTGTGGGAATCTTTGGTGTACATACCGGTGGCAGGAAGTGCCGAAACACCACGGCTAAGCTCACGCATTAAGGCCTGTGCCATTTCTTCGGGTTTGTCGGTGATGATTCTAAATTCTCTTGCCGATTGGAAACCGTTCAGCATGGATTCGTTGGTCTTGCTCTCGATGTATGTTTCAAACGCTGCCATCATGATGGGAAGCAAGGTCATGCCAAAATCAATTTCATCTTCGGGCGTTTTGGTCGGTTCAAAGACAAAGAGGGAGGCGCCGATGATGAGGCAGTTGATGGCGAAAATCGTCCAAGCGATAGAGCTTGCTTTAAATTTCTTTTGAATCATAACGGCTGCAATATCCGTGCCGCCCGTGCTGCCACCTACCTTAAAGGCAAGGGCAACGGAAGTGCCGATGCAAATGCCTGCTGCCAACGCTGCGAATATCTTATTCCCGTTGTCACTGAAAGTGATTTGCAAATCTTTGATTACGGGCAAGTTTTCCCACAGGAACATCCAAACGGATTGTAAGCCGATATTCAAGGCTGATAGAATGGCAAACCTCTTTTTCACAATGAAAAAGGAGAGCGTAACGAGGGGAAGGTTGATTGCAAGCAATACGATGGATTGCGGCACCTTGTAATTTGTGGCGATATTGATTAAAATTGCCACGCCGCTCGCACCGCCGATTGTGAACCCGTTGGGGGTGATGAGGGTGTAGGATGCCGAGGAAATCAAAAAGGAAGAGAGGATCGTGTACAACACGGCACGGATCCAAAGAAGGATCTTTCCTTTTGTCGTTTCCGAGGGAGCGGAGAGGCTGCTTTTTGTGATTTTAGGGGGTAGATTATCCATTTCTATCTGTGTAGTATCATCTACTTGTGTAATTTCTTTTTCTTCCATAAAAAATACCATTCATATCTGTATATTCAAAGCGCATCTATTGTAACATATTTTGACAAACCCTGCAAGCGTTTACGGGGGGAGAAAATAAATTATATAGGAATTTCAAAATAAAAAGGAAAGCCGAATGGCTTTCCTTAAATTGAACGTAACGGCTTAAAGCGCTTCTACCACAACGGTAATCTTAGCAATTACGCCTTCCATCAAACGGATTTCCGCAGGGTAGGAG
>CAZBQP010000009.1:0-16858 GCA_964494075.1 uncultured Clostridia bacterium | reverse complement strand
TATTATAATATAGCAGAAAAACAATTTATAAGGACTGAAAACATATGAAACTTGGTGTTGTTGGGCTTCCCAACGTAGGAAAATCTACTCTTTTTAACGCAATTACTCACGCAGGGGCGGAATGTGCAAACTATCCCTTCTGCACAATCGAACCCAACGTCGGCGTCGTTGCTGTTCCAGACGAGCGTTTAGACAAGCTCGCCGCTTTGTATGACAGCAAGAAAGTAACCCCTGCAACAATTGAATTCGTTGACATCGCAGGGCTTGTAAAAGGCGCTTCACGTGGCGAAGGTTTGGGAAACAAATTCCTCTCCCATATTCGTGAAGTCGATGCCATTGTCCATGTCGTTCGTTGCTTTGAAGATGCGAATATTACGCACGTCGACAACAAAATCGACCCCGTCAATGATATTGAAACGATCAACCTTGAACTAATTATGTCTGACATGGAAGCTGTTCAAAATCGTATGAACAAAGTCAAAGTACAGGCACGTGGCGGTTCAGATAAAAAAGCCGTGGAAGAATATGCGTTCCTTGAAAGATTGTACGCATTCCTTGAAAGCGAAAAGCCTGCTCGCAACTTTGCCATCACGGAAGGCGAAGAGGAATTCATGAAAAACTGCTTCCTTTTGACAAGCAAACCCGTTATCTATGCTGCAAATATTAAAGAAGACGATATGGGTAAAGCTGAAAACGATTTGCCTTTCGTCGTAAAAGTGAAGGAATTTGCAGCCAAAGAAGGTTCGGAAGTACTCGTCATTTGCGCAAAAACGGAAGAAGAACTCTCACAGATGGATCCCGAAGATAAAGCGGTGTTTATGGAAGAATTTGGGCTCGGCGAAAGCGGACTCGATCGTTTGATTAAAAAGTCCTATGCACTCCTTGGACTCATCTCCTATTTGACGGCAGGCGAAAAGGAAACAAGAGCTTGGACTATTATCAACGGCACGAAAGCTCCGCAGGCAGCCGGCAAGATCCACACCGACTTTGAGAAAGGCTTCATTCGTGCTGACGTTGTAAACTGGGAAATCCTCGTCAACCTCGGCTCGATAGCCGCAGCAAAAGCAGAAGGCAAGGTTCGTTCCGAAGGCAAAGAATACGTCATGCAGGACGGCGATGTTGTGGAATATTACTTCAACGTTTCCAAGAGCAATAAATAAGTACGTCCTTATTTCCCTCGTTAAAACACATAAAAACTTGCCGCCTATCGCTATTCAAGAAAAAACTTCCTCGTTTTCGCAACTCTCATAGCGTCATTGCCCACAGAATAAAGCGGCAACTCAACAAAAAAAGCTCGTATATAGATAGAACAGCCCTACTCGATGAAGAGTAAGGCTGTTTTTTATGCTCGAAAATTCTTTTTTTACGCAAAATACGCTATATTCTTTTCGTGCTCGTTGGCTTTCAAGAAATTTTTGAAATTCTTTCGCTATTTTCCTCGCAGAACTTTAGATGATATTTTTTGTTATTCTTCCTTCTTATTTCTTACGTAATGATCGTAAAGCTCTTCCGTCGCAAAATGCAATTTCGTCAAGCAATTATTCGCTGTTTGCGGATACATGAAATAGGTTGTCAAATCAGTTGCAATATCAAAAGCATCGCCACGCTTTAAGAAATCGTACTCGATATGACAGGAATACATAGACGACACAGGCTTATTCAACTCAAACGGCTTGCCGTCCACCGTGCCTTGGAAGGTAAATCCCTTTTCGTCGTGCACAACGTGCGCCGTTCCCACGGGAATAAATCCCGTTTTAGAATTGTAATAATCCTCCACACGAACATCGTCTTCAAAACGATAGGTTCCTGCCTGCACTTCCTTTCTAACTTCCTTTCTCTCCCAATTATACCAATCGGGCACATGCGAGAATCCCATCTGCGTATTGACACCGTGCAATCTGGAAAGCGTATCCATTTCCCATTTTGCGCCACACTCTTCACACCAGAGCTTCGTGCCTTCACTCCACATCTTGAATTCCGTATTGCACGCAGGGCATTTATACAAAATTCTATGTATCCCCTCTGCACGCTTTTTGCATTTTACGTGCAAATTCTTTTGCACCTGCCATTTATATTCATCACGCACAAACGACTGTTCGATACGCTCTTGAATTTCTTCGGCAGAAAGTTTTTCCACGTCCTCCGCCGAACACAACAAGGACAAGTGTCCTTCCTGACGAATCTTTCTATACGGATGTTTTCCCCATTGCGGCGAATTGATATAATTACCATTCGATTGAAAAGAGACGACAGGAACTTTTGCGTGCTTACAGAACTTGCCCAACGCATCGTCAAGCCGTTCGTTAACACCTGCCAAGCTAAAACGAGCTTCTGGGAATATCACGACGGGGATTTTATATTCTTTCAAATACCGCAACGTTTGTTTCACAGTAGAAAGTCCGTGCGTAAATTTCCGTTTAGGAATACCACCGATTCCGTACAACATCCAGTCCCCACGACGAAATTCGTCAACCGAGGCAACCCAACCACATCGTCTTCCGCCCAACCCCGTCACAATTTGCGTAAAATCCATAAATGATGCGTGCGAACCAAATACGATAAACGGTCCTTTAAGCTGTTTCACCTCTTTGTCCGTCTTGATATGCCCATGGTTAAAATAGGTATAAATAGGCGAAACCAAAAACTCTATCACGTTAAAAAACGCGTTTGGTTTCACCAGTTTTCGATTCATATTAAATCTTTCTGAAGTTTTCTCCATCTGTTTTCTCCTATAAGCTTTTTCTTATTGTATCATATTTTTTTCCCAATTGCAAGTCTTTTGTAAAATTTTTTAACAACGATTATAAAACACCCCGTTCTTTCATGCATTCTTCGAGAATTTCCGTAGCAAGCGCCACCATATCGCCACAGGAACGTTTTCGATAATACTCAGGCGTACGAGCCTCGGCGTCTCCACCCGTTTGCACCGGAACTTTCATTCCCTGCAAAAGTTCCGCACAAATTAAACTCCCCGTTTGCTCCTTAAATTTGCCGCACAACTCTTGCACCAATGTGTACGTTTGCTTCTTGTTTTCAGGCGTATTTTCTCCTTTTGCAAAAACTGCGCCGATCACAAACACCATACCGCTCACAGCACCACAAGTCAAACGCAATCGTCCTACCCCACCTCCGAAAGGAAGCATCAGCTTGACAATATCTGTCTCACTCATTTCCAAAATATCCGAAAACGCCAACGCAACCGCTTGCGAACAGGCATATCCTTGTAAGAAATATTCTTTTGCCCTTTCTTTTCTTGACATTTTATCCGTCTCCTGTTATAATATTCAATGATATGGGAAGAATTTTTTACGCCGACAAATCCAAATATTCGTCAAAGGAACTTCTTTCTCGCATACTCGCACAATTCTACAAAATCAAAAATGCCGAGATCGAGAGAACGAAAAACGGAAAACCTTATTTAGCGAATAGAGAAGCGTCCCTGCATTTTTCGATTTCACATACAAAAGAGCTGATTTTTATCGCATTTTCCGAAGACAATATCGGTTTAGATGCTGAACGACTCGATCGCAAAGTCGATTACGAAAAAATCCGCACGAAATTTCCCCTCGACGAACAAAAAGAAATTTCCTCGACGGAAAGTTTTCTCAAACACTGGGTTGCAAAAGAAAGTGTTGTCAAATATTTAGGCGGAACCCTTGCCCACGACTTAAAAAAACTGACGTTTACGCACAACGTAATTACATATGAAAGTCAACCTTTGCCTATTGCCGTGCAGTTTTTTCAATTCCGAGAACACCTCCTCTGCGTTTGCAGCAAACAGGTTTTCTCTAACGTAGAATTCACTCCCTTTCCATCTACATAATCTATTATACCATACTCATCACAAAAATTCAAGTATTCAAGGAGAAAAAAATATGATCGGTGTTGTCATTGCCATGCAAAGCGAGGCAGATATTTTATTGCAAAACATGAATGTTTCCCATTCTTTAACCGTCAACGGAAAACCTGTTCACGTAGGCGTTGCCTACGGAAAAGAGCTTGCGCTCTGTGTTTGCGGCGTAGGTAAAGTAAACGCTGCGCTCGGCGCACAATTACTCATCAGCAAATTCGCTGCGGAAAAAATCCTCAATTTCGGCGTAGCCGGTTCTCTCAACAGACAAACCAAACTCTGCGGCGTCTACCAAGTTTCTCACGCTACGCAATTTGACTTCGACCTTGTACAAATCAACAACACGAGCATCGGAACTTTAAACGAATACGAAACGCCCTATTTAGCGCTTTCCCATATCGA
Organism: uncultured Clostridia bacterium; assembly: GCA_964494075.1. GTDB lineage: Bacteria > Bacillota > Clostridia > Christensenellales > Borkfalkiaceae > Scatosoma. Next base: position 12,606 of record CAZBQP010000009.1, on the reverse strand, counting down.
GGGATTTGAAAATCGCAAACTCGGAACAGCCGATCGTTTCAACGACGATCTCGAAGATTACGCCCTTCTCACCAAGGAGCTCGGTGCAGACATTCGTGACATGGAAGGAGGCGCAATCGTACAAGCAGCTTATGCGGCGCAACTGCCCGTCTACTCGATAAAAGCCATTTCCGACGTTGCCGGAGAAGGCAGCACGACGGAACAATATCTCATCAATCGAGAACGCGCGTTACAAAACTTACAGAAAAAACTCCCCGACATCTTCAATGCTCTGTAAAAAAGAGGTGTATCATGGTTGATTTAGGTGACTGGAACGAACAGCTCGCCCCTCTCTTTGCCGACGAGCGCTATCAGAAAATTAGGCAATTTTTAATTGAGGAATACCGTAATCACACGGTATATCCCGATATGTACGATCTATACAATTGTTTTCGATACACGCAATTTGAAAACTTGAAGGTCGTTCTACTCGGACAAGATCCCTATCATAATGTCGGTCAGGCGCACGGGCTTTGTTTTTCCGTGCAAGACGGCATAAAGAATCCTCCTTCACTAGAAAATATTTTTAAGGAATTGCGAGCGGACATCGGATGTCCCCTTCCAAACAACGGAAATTTGACCAAATGGGCAAAAGAGGGTGTACTTTTGATGAACACCTCCCTAACCGTCCGTGCCCATCAAGCAAACTCCCATTCCAAATGCGGATGGGCGTGGTTTACGGACAGCGTCATTCAACTCATCTCCGAGCAAAAGGAACACGTTGTGTTTATTCTTTGGGGTGGGAACGCACGAAGTAAAAAGCCTTTAATCGACGAATCCAAGCATTTGATTTTGGAATCCGTACATCCCTCTCCATTATCCGCCTACAATGGATTTTTTGGGTGTAAGCATTTTTCCAAGACAAACGACTATCTTAGAGAACACAATCTCACTCCTATCGACTGGGATCTTACAAAATAAACGTCACACCAAATAAAAAACAAGGAAGTATGTTTCGCATACTTCCTTGTTTTCTTCTAATATAAAGAACTTTTTTATATTCATGCTAGACATAGCACCCTAAAATCTTCTTATAAACCCATATCAAATAGGCGGCTTCATGATTTTGGAAAGTAGGAATTGTCTGATTACATTAATTTTGCCAGAATTTTTTTCAAGGCATATTTACAATGCTCGTACGTCAAACCACCTTGGAAATAAGCAGTGTACGGCTCTTTCACAGGCGCATCGGCAGAAAGCTCAATGGAAGCGCCTTCCACAAAACAACCTGCCGCCATAATGACCTTACTATCATACCCGGGCATATCCCAGGGTTCCAACGTCACAAAGCTATCAACGGGCGAAGCTTCTTGTACTGACTGAATGAATGCGCAAAGTTGTTGCGCCGTATCAAAACGAATGGCACGCGTAATATCCGCAGGCGTCTTTTCAATTTTGGGGAAATTTTCATACCCTAAATTTTCCATACATTTCCCGATTAACAAACTCCCTTTGATTGCCTGATTGACCGTATGCGGCGCCATGAACAACCCCTGATAAAATAAACGATAGCCATACGCATAGGATCCGACTTCGTTGCCAATCGAGGGCGCCGTCAAACGTCTGCCGATCAAATCAATATACACTTCTTTCCCCACGATATAGCCGCCCGTGGGTGCAAGTCCGCCCCCCGGGTTCTTAATGAGCGAACCAACCGCCACGTCTGCGCCAACGTCACAAGGTTCCTGTTTCTCAACGAACTCTCCATAACAGTTGTCTACAAAAATGCAACCGTTGAAGCCAAGCGAACGTACAAACTCGCAGATCTCCCCGATTTCCGCCACCGTGAAGGCATCGCGAAGCTCGTATCCACGTGAACGCTGAATGTAAATCATCTTTAACTTATCTCCCAAACGAGCCATATCCGCTTGAATCCGATCACGATCAAATTTTCCGTCTTCTCTCAAAGGGGTGCAGTCAAAAGAAATCCCGTAATCCATCAACGAGCCGTTGCCTTCCCCGAAAATTACGCCTCGAATGGTGTCATAAGGCATTCCGGAAATCGCCAACACCGCATCCCCCGTGCGCAAAACGCCAAATAATGCCACCGTCAATGCGTGCGTACCGCTCAAAAGAGCAGGCGAAACGATACCTGTTTCCGCACCCAACGATTCCGCAAATACGTCGCCGAGCACAAATCTGCCTTCGTCGCCATACCCGTACCCCGTCGTCGGATTAAAATGGCGCAGGGCGATGGAATGATTATTAAATGCTTTCAACACCTTCTCTTGGTTGTATTCGCTAATCTCATCCGCCAACGCAAACTGCGTTGTAAGTTGTTCTTCACTCTTTTTTATCAATTGTTCTACCGTCATTTTCATTCTCCTACTATTATGTCACACATTTCTATTATGTCACACATAGGTGATATGCGTGACATAATGTCTTATTGCAGCAATCTTTCAATCTCTTCTATATTCCACCCTTGCGGCGGCAAGATTACGTGATTTTGCATTCGCTTAAAGAAGGTTTCCTGCCGCTTGGCATAGTTTCTTGTATTCTTTTTGACGAGCTCTTTCATCTCCTCTTCCGTACAAGCCTTTTGAAGCCCTTCTGCAATCTCCTTATACCCGATACCTTGCATGCATTGGCTTTCCCGCATCACGCCTTGTTGCATCAATCCTTGCACTTCCTCCACAAGCCCTTGCTCAAACATTTGATCAACACGCAGGTTGATTCGATTGTAGAGCTTATCGCGCAGATACCCCAAAGACAACGCAACAAAATCAAATCGAGGCGTCATTGTATCCTGTTGCTCCGATTTCGGTCTACCCGTCACATCGTAGATCTCCAAAGCACGAATCACTCGTTTCAGGTCGTTATAATGCAGCTTTGCCGCACTCTCTCGATCCTTTTCACATAAAATCCCGTATACGTATTCCTTGCCGTGTTCTTGTGCAAGCGCTTCGTATTTTTGACGCACTTTCTCATCAGCGCCCACGTTCCCAAACTGACTTTTGTATAACAACGCATTGATATAAAAGCCTGTACCGCCGCAAATAATCGGCATCCTACCCTTTTTTTGTATTTCTTCCACGATGGGAAGTGCTTCCCTTTCATAATCGCTAACCGAAAAATTTTCCGTAGGCTCCACCACGTCAATCATGTAATGGGGAATCCCTTCACGCTCTTCCAAACTCGGCTTCGCCGTTCCGATATTCAATCCTTTATATACAAGCAGCGAATCGGCAGATATAATCTCCCCGTCAAACGCTTTCGCGCAAGCAATGGAAAGCGCCGTCTTACCCGATGCCGTAGGGCCGCAAATCACCAACACCTTCGACATCAGACAATCCTCTTGAACATTTTTTCGATTTCCGTGCGACTCATTTTTACAACGACAGGTCTGCCGTGTGGACATTTCAAACCCATATCCCCGTCCATAAGCGCAAACAATGCGTCAATTTCTTCACGCGTTAAATCCATACCACCCTTAACCGCCGCCTTACAAGCCGCAGAAGCTAATTTATCCTTCAAAATATCCGTAAGACGGATAGCTTTATAGCCGTTAATATCCGCCAAAATTTCACGGAAAAATGCGTCCAAATTGATATATTGCAAATCCAAAGGCACAGCCGAAATGGAAAAGCCTTCTTCGTTCATTTCTATTTCAAATCCGATATCACGAATTTCCACAAGGTGATCGCAGATAAACTCCCGTTCAAACACGTTAAGCGACAACGTATACGGCACCAGCATAGGCTGCTGCACAACAGCACGTTCGTTCATTTGCTTTTTCAACCGATTGTATATAAGACGCTCGTGCGCCGCATGTTGATCAATGATATAGGCATCGTCTTTACATTCATAGATAAGATAAGTGTTAAAAAGTTTTCCAGCATACGAGCAAGACGCCACGTCGATTTTATTCTGCTTATTCTTCTGATCCAACGCTTGAAGAAACTTCTTATTTTCTTCAAACTGATCAAACGCCTTGACATTTTCTTGAATTTCCGCAAAAGAAGGGTCTTCCACTTGCAATACGTTTTTTTGGAAATACAAATCGGGAAAGCGCTTATGCAAATCTTCCGCCGTCTTTTTCGTCTTTCTACGCTTACGTTTCCCCTCGTCATCGTTGGGTTGAACGTACTCACCCACGTCCTCCAATGCCACAAATCCTTTTCTCGGCTCTTGTGGCTTGCTCACATTCGAAAATGGCAAGTCTATACCTTGCCGCTTCGCCGTAAAGGCGGGCGCAGAAATCTCCACCTCTTTTTGTGCGTCCTCATAGGTAAACATTCCCTCTACAGAAGAAGTCGTTGACTCAAAGTCCGTTTCCCCCTTTTTTAACTCCTTTCTTTCATTCATAAAAGAAGGATAGGAAGGAAGGACGGGCTCTTGCGGCTTACTTTCCACTTCCTTTTCATTGTTCGGAAGTTCCTCTTCATCCCCCCCCGACTTCGGCTGCTTCACAACATATTCCAACGCCTTCGTTTGGCCGTCTAAAACAGTGCTCAAAATGCTAAACACGCACCCGTAGATGATTTGATTGTTTACAAAACGAACGTCCGACTTATTCGGATGCACGTTGACGTCTACAACCTCTCTCGGCACCTCTATATACAACACGTAAAAAGGATACTGCCTTTTCATCAAATAGGAAGAATACGCACTTGTAATCGCAGAAGAAATGGTTACGTTTTGAATATAACGTCCGTTCAAAAATACACTTTGATAACTCTTATTCGACTTAAAGAAATTTTGATTTCCGATATAACCTCGAACACGAACGCCATGCCGTTCTGCATTGATTTCATAACATTGCGAAAGAGTGGAAGCGCCGTATATTTCAACCAAAGCCGCCGCCTCTCCTTCTCCAAAAGATTGCAAAATTTTCTTTCCGTCCACGTAATAAGTAAAGGAAATTTCCGGTCTATTCAAGATAAAACGGGAGACAAAGTTCGTGATATCCGTTTCTTCCCCCCTGTCCGTTTTCAAGAAACCTAAGCGCACAGGAGTGTTATAGAAGAGCATCTCTACGCATACGTCCGTACCGTTTTCGCCTGTCCCCTCGGTGATCTGTCCAAGTTCGCCGCCGTTGCAATGCAAAGAATAGCACTTTCCTTCTTTCGTTTTGGAAGTAATCGTCATTCTGGAAACCGCCGCAATAGACGCCACCGCTTCTCCACGAAACCCAAGCGTAAAGATATTATCCAAATCTTCCGCTTGAGATATTTTACTTGTTGCGTGCGGTAAAAAGGCAGAATGTAAATCCTCACGATCGATGCCGCACCCGTTGTCGACCACACGAACAAGCTGTTTTCCGCCGTGTTCGATATAAATTTCAATTTCCGTTGCGCCTGCGTCAATGGAATTTTCCACCAACTCCTTAACGACGGAATACGGTCTGTCCACCACTTCACCCGCCGCAATGCGATTGTACACCTTTGCAGGCAATATATTAATTCTCGGCATTATCTATCTCCCTCTATTTTCTCTTTCAAATCACCCAGCAACAGGAACGCTTGCATAGGGGACATCGTATTCAAATCCAACTCAGACAAAATGCGTTCCACTTCCGTCAACTGTCTTTCTTCCGTCACCTCTTCCTCGACGAAGTCCGTTTGCAATTTACCCTTTACAAGATCGTTCTTCTCCAACATCCGCAAAATACTCTTCGCCCTCGTCGTCACCTCTTTAGGTACCCCTGCCAAAGAAGCCACTTCGATACCAAAACTCTTATTTGCGCCCCCTCTTGCAATCTTACGCAAGAATACGACGGCACCATTCAACTCTTTAACGGTTACTTTATAATTCTTCACACCCTCTAAGGTGTTCTCCAACTCGGTGAGTTCGTGATAATGGGTTGAAAACAGCGTCTTCGCACGTATATGTTTGGTCAAAAATTCAATGACCGACCAGGCAATCGACAAGCCATCGTACGTACTCGTACCTCTTCCCACTTCGTCTAAAATAAGCAAGCTATCCTTAGTGGCGTGCAACAAAATGTTCGCCACTTCCGTCATCTCCACCATAAAGGTACTTTGATCAAAAATCAGGTTATCACTCGCACCGACACGAGTAAAAATACGATCGACAAGGGGAATTTCCGCCCCTTTCGCAGGCACAAACGAACCGATATGCGCCATCACAACAATCAAGGCAATCTGCCGCATATACGTACTCTTCCCCGCCATATTCGGTCCCGTGATAATAGCGCAACGATTATCCTCGTTATCCAACAGCGTATCGTTGGGCACAAAGCGTTCTTTGGAAATCGCTTCGACGACCGGATGCCGTCCGTCCGTAATTTTCAACGGCTTGCCGCATTCCAAAATCGTAGGACGCACGTAGCGACGCTCTTTTGCCACGGTAGCCATAGACGTCAAACAATCCAACAACGCCACCGCATTCGCCACCGTTTTCAGCTGTTCGATACGCTCGGAAAGAACTTCGAGAATCTGTCCGTACAATTTCGCCTCAATCTGCAACGCCTTCTCGTCGCTCGTAAGAATCTTTTCCTCAAAGACCTTCAACTCTTGCGTGATAAAACGTTCCCCCGTCGTCAGCGTCTGTTTTCGAATATATTCCTCAGGTACTTGCTCCTTAAAGGAATTGGACACTTCGATATAATACCCGAACACTCGGTTGAAACCGACCTTTAAGGTCTTAATCCCCGTGCGATCACGCTCCCGACTTTCAATCTCACGCAAAATGCGCTGCGCATCCTTTTTGATATTGCGAAGTTCGTCCAACTCAGCATGGAACCCCTCACGAATATATCCGCCATCTTTCATAGTTGCGGACGCTTCTTCGTCAATCGCCGCCGCCAAAAGATCGACGACTTCCTGCATATCCAAAAGTCCCGAAATTATATCGGCAATAATCGAAGACGTAAAGCCCGAAAGTTGGAATTTCAACGCAGGCAACAATTCCAAGGATTTACGAAGAGCAATGCAATCTTTCGGAGTGAAATTTTTGTTTGAAATTTTTCCGGAAAGACGTTCAATGTCTCCCATATCGTGCAACGTTTCCGATACCCCTGCGCGAACCACGGCGGAATTGAACAATTCTTCCACGCCGTTCAAACGATAATTAATCTCTTCCACATCCTTCAATGGAGATAAAACCATACGAGACAACAATCGAGCACCCATGCCCGTTTTCGTCTTATCCAATACCCAGAGTAAAGATCCGTATTTTTTATTTTCCGAATTATTCCTCACCAGCTCCAGATTGCGCACTGCGTTCCCGTCCAACGTCATAAACTTATCCTGACTGATGACTTTGATCGAACTAATGTTGGCAAGAGCGTGTTTTTGCGTTTCACGAAGATATTCAATCAACGCACCCGACGCAGCAATCAAGTTTTCTTTTCCACTTAACCCGTAAGCAGCCAAACTCTTCGCACCGAGTTGTTCCAGCAAATTGCGTTCCGCCTGTTTTACGTTGAACGCCCATGGTAAATAGCAGGAAAAAGGCGGCAAAATATTATGTCGAATTTCCTTAATATCCTTAGTGAAAGGCAATGTTTCGTCATTACAAATAATTTCGGAAACGGAGAGTTTGACAAGATGTTCGACAACTTCGTACATCCCCGTATCCCCCACAAACTCCTCCGTGTAAAATTCCCCGGTTGTAATATCCGTCCAGGCAACAGCAACTCCGTCGGTGTGCTTGAATACGCAAGCTATATAGTTGTTTTTTCCCTCTTCGAGCATGGATTCCTCAGTGAGCGTTCCGGCAGAAATAATCCGCACAACGTCTCGTTCCACAAGCCCTTTGCTCGCCTTAGGATCGGAAAGTTGGTCACAAATCGCCACCTTTTCCCCTGCCGCAACCAACTTTGCCACGTACGCATCTGCCGCATGATAAGGAATCCCGCACATCGGCGCGCGCTCCTCCAAGCCGCAATCCCGTCCCGTCAAGGTTAAATCGAGCAGTTTCGACACCTTTTTCGCATCGTCGAAAAACATCTCGTAAAAATCCCCGAGACGGTAAAACACGATACAATCTTTATATTTCTCTTTGATTGTAAGATAATGCGTCATCATTTGTGAAAGCGCCATTTTTTCACCTCTTATTTATCTTCCGTTATTTCCCCGTATAAAGAAATACCGTTTGCCTTCGTAATCGTAATATTCACGAATTCGCCGATTCTATCTTTCTCACTCTTGAAATATCCCATGCGACCAAATTCGTCTCGCCCTAAATACAACTCTTTCTTATCATCGTAATCCTCGCAAAGGATCTCAATCGTTTTGCCCAAATACTTTTCTGATTTTTTGCGAGTCAGCGAATTGACTAACTCCACAAGCCGCATAATTCGATCTTTCTGCACGTCCTCGGGCACTTGATTTTGCATTTCCGCCGCTTTCGTGCCACTTCTCGGCGAATACACGAAGGTGAATGCGGAGGCATATTCCACCTCTTTTACGAGCGCTTCCGTTTCCAGATATTGTTCCTCCGTTTCCCCGGGGAAGCCGACGATAATGTCCGTCGTTACTTCCGCCTCCGGAAAATATTCTCGCAACATCTTAATTTCCGAAAGATACTTTTCTCTCGTATAACGACGATTCATCGCCTTCAAAATCTCATTCGAGCCAGACTGAACAGGCAAATGTACAAGACGACATATCTTCCTATGCTTTTGCATCACCTTCACCACGTCTTCATTAAAATCCTTGGGGTGACTGGTCATAAAACGCAAGCGAAAATTCCCTTCGATGGAAGCAACTTGATCCAAAAGTTCCGCAAAAGTCATATTCGTCGAGCCGTCCGAACCGTACGAATTGACATTCTGCCCCAAAAGGGTGATTTCCTTATACCCTTCCGCAACGAGCGTCTTCACTTCGCTAAGAATATGTTCAGGCTTTCTCGAACGTTCCCTTCCTCGTACGTAAGGCACGATGCAGTAGGAACAGAAATTGTTGCACCCGTACATGATATTCACCCATGCGTTGGGATAGCTGGAACGATACGCCCCCGTAAATTCAACAATATCCCCTTCCTTCTCTCTAACCTCGATAACCTTTTTCTTTTGATTTTTCTTGCGAATAATTAGGCTCTCCAACTCCTCCAAATTGAGTGCACCAAACATGATGTCGATAAAGGGAAACTTCTTCTTCAAAACTTCCGTTTTCCCCTTTTCCTGCGTCATGCAACCGCCCACGGCGATAAGCAAATTAGGCTTTTGCTTTTTGAGTTTTTTCAATGCGCCGATATTGCCGAACGCATGATTTTCTGCGTTTTCGCGAATACAACAGGTGTTGAACACGATGATATCTGCGTCCTCCGTGCTCTGTCCCTCTTCATAGCCCATCGAGCGAAGAATACCTGCGATTTTTTCCGATTCATGTACGTTCATTTGACAACCGTACGTAACAATGTAATATTTTTCTTGCATATTTTCCATTCCGTTTTTTTATTATCGCCCTTAAGGCGACATAATCCGAGTATAATATTTTATATTATACTCTTTTTTCCTTCCAAACGCAAGTCTTTCGCCCCTTTTTCTGTTCAAATTCTCACTTCTTTTCATAAAAAAAGTAAAAACGCACGATACTGTCTTTGATGAAAATACTGAAAAGACTATTATTACTATTATTCCTGTGCGCCGTGATCCTTTTTACCCTACTCGCTGGATACTACCTTGCCGCCACGAAAGACGTCTCCCTCACGCCGGAAAAATTGACACTTTCGGAGAACAATCTCCTTGTATATGATTGCAACGGAGAGTTGATCGACAACGTCTCCTCTTTTTCCTTTAAGCAAACGACAAAACTCGAAGATCTCCCCAAACATACACAACTCGCCTTCATCAGCATTGAAGATAAGCGTTTTTACAGCCACCATGGATTTGACGTAAAACGAATCGCCAAAGCAGCCCTCAACAATCTAAAAGCACACTCTTTCAAAGAAGGCGCTTCCACCATTTCCCAACAACTCGTGAAAAATACCCATCTCACGCAGGAAAAAACAATCAAACGCAAATTGCAGGAATGGAAGTTGACAAACGCGCTGGAAAAAAGATATTCCAAAAAGGAAATTTTGGAAAAATATCTCAACACCATCTATTTCGGGCATAATTGCTTCGGTATCACGGCTGCAGCGGATTTCTATTTCGGTAAAACGCCGCAAGAACTGGACGTGGCGGATTCCGCCATCTTAGCCGGACTTGTCAAATCTCCCAATCACTACTCCCCCTTCAAAAATGCGGAAAATTGCCAAAAACGCAAAGCAAGCGTTCTTTCCGCCATGTTGAAATATGGTTGTATTTCGCAAAACGAAAGAGAAGAAGCCCTCTCGAAACCCCTTCCATTCCCTGCCGACCATCCTCAAAAAAACGTTGGATATTTGAGCTTCGTATTCGATGAATTGAGCGCAATTGCAGAAGAATTACACCTAAACTTAGGGGGAAAAATTCAAATCTATACGGGATTAGAGCCTGAACTGCAAGTGCAGCTGGAAGATTTGACCAAAGAAGAATGCAACTGCGACAAGACGGTAATGGCGCTGGACATCGAGACGGGAAATTTCAAAGCCTGCCTTTCTTCCGCTGGAAACATTCGGCGTTTGCCCGGCTCACTCATCAAGCCGTTGCTCGTCTACGCCCCTGCGATTGAAGAGGATATTCTCACACCTGCTACCCCCATTTTGGATGAAGCTGTAAACTACAGCGGCTATCGCCCCGAAAATTTTGACGGGCAATACCACGGATATCAAAGTGCGAGAGAATGCGTCGCCAAGAGCCTGAATATCCCCGCCGTAAAAGTGTTGCAATCCCTCGGGATTGCCAAAGCCGCACGCTATCTTGAAAGACTTGGATTGTCCGTCGAGCAGGAAGATCATTCTCTCGCACTCGCCCTCGGAGGCATGAAAAAGGGGTTTACTTTACGAGATCTTTGCGGAGGGTACGCCGCCTTGGCAAATGGGGGCGCCTATCGAAAATGCGGCTTTATTTCCGAAATCAAATTGCAAGAGGCCACCGTGTATAAACGTGCAAACGGAAAAACACGGGTTTTCTCGGAAGAGAGCGCCTACCTTATGACAGATATACTGAAAAGCACAGCACAACATGGAACGGCAAAGAAATTGCACTCCCTCCCCTTCGACGTTGCCGCAAAAACAGGCACCGTAGGCACGAGCAAGGGCAACACGGACGCCTACGCACTCTCCTACACCGCACGTGACCTCGTCGCCGTTTGGCTCGGAAAGGCAGACAATGCGACAATTCCGCATACAGGCGGCGGATTACCATGCAATTATTTATTGAAAATTAACGAATATTTATACAAGCAAGCTAACTCGAGTGGAATGAAAGCGCCTACGTTTACTATGCCAAGTACAGTACAGCGTCAAATTATTGATAAGCTCGCATATTATGACACGCATACTATACAGCTTGCCGATCCCATTTCCCCTGCTGAACACACCTTTGAAGAACTGTTCAAAACAACCGCTTTACCCACCAAAATCTCTGATTATTTCAGCAATCCACACATTTCAGCCCCCTCTATCACACTACTAAACAATCAAGTGCAAATTCATTTCAGTGAAAGTAACCCCTTCTTTTATCGTTACAAAATCGACCGCTACGATTATGCTACGCATACTACTATATACGACGGCGACGCAATGCCACTGTTCACAGATAGCGACGTACAACTTTCAAAAAGTTATATTTATACAATCACCCCTTATTATCAAAACCACGCAGGCACCCCCATCACGTTACCATCCGTCACCATACAATCCCACTCTGACAATCTCACCCCTTCCATTTCCGACAAAAACTGGTGGGAGTATTAGCACCGCATTTCGCATATATAAAAAACTTTTACGCTAAAAAAGACTGCGTTCCGTACAAAACAGAACACAGCCTTTTTTATAGACTTCATTTTACAAGTAAATGTTTTTTACAACAGCCGCTTACCACTCCGTCACGTTTCCATCCATGCACTGACTATAATTGTCACTCGTGATCGGTTTTGTATCGCTGTAATAGCATCAAACATCTTTTTTTACATTTATTTTTCTTAATTGCCAGTATACGTATAATCCAACGTACCACCCTTTTCCTTTACAAACTCTGCCCATTCAGCATCGTCGAAGTTATAGGACATATAACGAAGTCCGCCGTAACCCATGAAGGTGTTGTATTCATAGGAAACGTAGTCCGTCTTATAGCTCATCAACGCTGCAGACGTTCTTGCATAAACGGGAATCGAATAGTAAGCCTGCAATACTGTGACACATTTTTATGGACACTCTTTTAGTTTAGATAATAATCCTCCGAATATATCGCCTTTTCGGCGGTAGTTGGTGGCACAAAGAAAATCGGAAGTAAACGGGAAAAATTGTTACTTAAAATTTGTATATATGAGCAAAGCCAAAGTTGAGCGATTTCAACCTTGGCTTTATTTTTTTTGTGCTGTATAGAATTTAGTAGAACGTCAACACAACAATTTGTTCCGTGGTCGTTGACTTCCGATTGTGCAGACTGCAAGTAAATTAAACATTTATTTTTCTTTGTGCTTTGTTTTGGTTTGCCGAAAAGGCGAATTCATTCGGAGGTAAAGCATATGAAACAGAAGAACTATATTGCAGGATTGTATTTCCGCCTTT
>CAZBQP010000008.1:0-17504 GCA_964494075.1 uncultured Clostridia bacterium | reverse complement strand
GGACGTACCGACCAAAATCGGCTGACCGCCCTTGTGACGTTCGATAATTTCTTCCACAATCGCGCGCTTTTTGCCGTTGACGGTCTTGTAGACTCTGTCGGGGATATCCACACGCTTTACGGGACGGTTGGTGGGAATTTCCACTACGTCCAACGAATAGATGGTTCTAAATTCCGCTTCTTCCGTCTTTGCCGTACCCGTCATACCCGAAAGCTTTTTATAAAGACGGAAATAGTTCTGGAAGGTAACGGTAGCCCACGTCTTGTTTTCGCTGCGGATTTCCACCCCTTCTTTCGCTTCGATTGCCTGATGCAAACCGTCGGAGTAACGACGACCGTCCATAAGACGTCCCGTAAATTCGTCAACGATGACGACTTCCATGCCTTTGTCCGTTTCTTTTACGATGTAGTCTTCATCCAACTTGAAGAGTTTGTGTGCCTTCAATGCCTGTTGAATGTGATGGTTGAGATCGGCGTGTTCAAGTTCTGCGATGTTGTCGATATGGAAGAAACGTTCTGCCTTTCTTGCACCGCTGTCGGTGAGTTCCACCGTCTTGTCCTTACGATTGATGATATAATCCCAATCCTTCTGCGCTGCCAACGATTTCTTGCCCGTAGGCGCTGCAGCCAAAGCCGCCGCACGCTTCTCCGCAAGTTCCGCTTCGTAGTTTGCCTGTTCTTCCAAGGTCATCTTAGTGTAATCTACGAAGTCGTCGTCATCTTCCTCGTCATCCACCACTTTTTTCTTCTTTCTATTTTTCTTTTCTGCTCGAAGAGCTTCTTCCGCTGCTTCCTGCGCATCTTTAAGCTCATCGTCAAAACCGCCCGAAAGGGTGCGTACGAGTTTATCTACCTGCTCGTAAAGCTGAGAAGATTTTTCCCCCTGACCGGAAATGATCAAAGGCGTTCTCGCTTCATCGATCAAAATGGAGTCCACTTCGTCGACGATGGCAAACGTCAAATCACGCTGTACCATCTTTTTAAGGTCGGTTTTAAGATTGTCACGAAGATAGTCAAACCCGAATTCATTGTTGGTTCCGTATACCACGTCGCACTTGTACGCTTCACGCTTTTGATCGTCCGTCATGCCGGGCACGACGACGCCCACGGTAAGTCCCATGAATTTGTGCACCTTGCCCATCCATTCGGAGTCACGCTTTGCAAGATAATCGTTGACCGTGACGATGTGCACGCTCTTGCCCGTCAAAGCATTGAGGTAAGCAGGGAGGGTGGAAACGAGCGTTTTACCTTCGCCCGTACGCATTTCTGCGATACGTCCCTGATGCAAACAAATACCACCGATAATCTGCACGTGGAAGTGACGCATACCCAGCACACGTTTGGATGCTTCACGAAGAGCCGCAAATGCATCGTAGAGAATGTCATCCATCGTTTCGCCGGCAGCAAGACGACCTTTGAGGACGCCCGTCTGCGCCTTCAGCGTTTCGTCGTCCATCACCTGATATTTAGGCTCCAAAGCCTCCACTTGATCCGCCATTTTATTCAACTTTCTCAAGTTTCTTCTTGCGTCGCCACTCATTAAAAATTTAACCAATCCCATCAGAAAAACTCCATTCATTTATTTTAGGGGGAAAACGGCGCAGGCAACTCCTTATCAAAAAGGAAAGGACCGCATTACGCCATTTTACATCATTACGATTTATTATATATTGTACTATATTTTGCCGGAAAATCAAAGCGTTTTCACGGCGTTTTGAAAAAAATATTGCAAGAAAATCCCCTTTCGTAAATTTATACCCGTTTTTATCGTCGATTAAGCGAAAAAACAATATTTCACCAAGAAAAAAAGAGTCGTCTTCTATTAAAAATAATGATACCAAGCATATTAGCAATTAAAAATATTGACAAAATACGCTGAATATGATATACTGATGGCATTACACAACCAAAAGCATTCCCACACACGGGATTGCAAGTGAGGAAAAGTATGAGCAAAGTCATCGTACCCCAAGGATATCAATCGGTTTTGAATATGTACGACACGCAGACGGCTATCGGGCTGTTAAAGCGGACGTTTGAAGAGCGTCTGTGCCTCGTTTTGAACTTAAAACGAGTGTCTGCTCCCCTGTTTGTTGATCCTACGACAGGCTTAAACGACGATCTAAACGGCGTCGAACGCCCCGTCCGTTTCGACCTGAAAGAAACGGGCACGGATGCCGTCGTCGTGCACTCTTTGGCAAAATGGAAGCGCATGGCGCTCGCCACCTACGGTTTTTCCGAGGGTGAAGGACTGTACACGGACATGAACGCCATTCGCCGTGATGAAGAGATGGACAATCTGCACTCCGTTTACACCGATCAATGGGACTGGGAAAAAATCATCACCCGAGAAACTCGGACGGAAGACTACCTCAAAAAAGTAGTGCAGGGCATTGTCGGAGCTATTTGCGACACCCTCGATTTTCTCAAATGCCGCTATCCGCAGCTAAACGTGGAGCTTTGCCGCAACGTGAGCTTTATCACCACGCAAGAGCTGGAAAACCTCTACCCCGATTTGAGCAGTAAAGAACGAGAAAACGCCTACTTAAAAGAGCACAAAACGGCGTTCGTCATGCAGATCGGAGACAAATTAAAATCGGGTAAACCACACGACGGAAGAGCGCCGGACTACGACGACTGGAAGCTCAACGGTGACATTCTTTTTTGGAACGAAAAACTGAATTGTGCGTTCGAGATCTCATCCATGGGTATTCGAGTTGACGAAAAATCCCTAAGTGAACAGCTTGAAAAAGCGAACGCAAACGACCGCAGAAAACTCCCCTTCCACAAGGCGCTTTTACAAGGCGAACTCCCCCTCACGATGGGCGGAGGGATCGGACAATCACGGCTTTCCATGCTCCTTTTGGACAAGGCGCATATCGGAGAAGTGCAGGTGTCCCTGTGGGACGACGAAACAAAAAGAATCTGCAAAGAAAACGGCATTATTTTATTATAAATTCACAAACAAAAACAGGCGTGATTTATTCACGCCTGTTTTTCCATTTCTATATCGAATTTGAATCAAGAGAAACTCTCTTTTTTTATTTCAACGCATACACGGTATGCCCGAATTACAAATATTTTTTCAAATCGTCCACTTTATCCGTGCGTTCCCAAGAGAAGCCTTTATACCCGAAATGACCGTATGCCGCCGTCTTTTTGAACACGGGTTTTCTCAAATCCAAGGACTTGATAATGGAATAAGGACGAAGATCGAATTCCTTCATAACGATCTCTGCCAAACGCTCGTCCGTTACCTTCCCCGTATTGTGGGAATCCACGAACACGGATACGGGATTTGCCACCCCGATTGCATAAGCAACCTGAATTTCCAACTCGTCCGCAAGCCCTGCCGCCACAAGATTTTTAGCGATATAACGGCAATAGTATGCTGCGCTTCTGTCTACTTTCGTTGCGTCTTTACCGGAGAAAGCACCACCACCGTGAGCGCATCTACCGCCGTAGGTGTCTACGACGATTTTTCTGCCCGTAAGACCGCTGTCCCCTTCAGGACCGCCGATCTCGAATCTACCCGTGGGATTCACGTAGATTTTCGTATTCTTATCCATGAGTTTAGCAGGAATAATCTCGTCGATGACGTATTTTTTAATATCTTCACGAATTTGCGCCTGCGTAACTTCCGCATCATGCTGCGCAGAAACGACAACCGCTTCAACACGCTTTGCAACGCCGTCACGATATTCCACCGTAACCTGCGTCTTTCCGTCAGGACGAAGGTAGGGCAAAATCCCTTCCTTGCGCACCGTGGTCAATCTTTTTGCCATGCGGTGTGCCAAAGACATCGTAAGAGGCATAAGTTCCTTCGTTTCTCTCACGGCATACCCAAACATCATGCCTTGATCGCCTGCGCCGATTTGATCTGCTTCCGCGCCGCCTGCTTTGCGTTCCATAGATGCGTTGACACCCATAGCGATATCGGGCGATTGCGTGTGAATCGCCACGATAATTTTGCATTTATCGTACGCAAACGTACCGAAATCATAGCCGATTTCACGGATAATTTCTCGAGCCTTCGCTTCATAATCAATCTGCGCCGTCGTCGTCACTTCGCCCATAATGAGCAGAGTATCAAACGCAGCCGCACATTCGATTGCAGTACGAGCGTTGGGATCGACTGCCAAAATCGCATCCAACAAGCCGTCGGAGATATTGTCGCACACTTTGTCGGGATGTCCTTCAGTAACACTTTCACTGGTGAAAAATTTCTTCATAAAAATCCTCTTTTGCATGGGCATAGACACCCATTCTCTACTTTATTCTTCATTATTATACACTTCTCCTCTCCCTTTGTCAACCTATTCGCATGTAGTTGCTTGCAATTTTTTATAAATCATGGTATAATAATCTTATTATGAACACTTTTGATTTGGAAAATTGCAAACTGTGTCCCGTCGAATGTGGCGCAAATCGTCTGCAGGGCGTGGGAGCTTGTGGTGTCTCCGACCTACACGTGGCAAAATATTATCTACACCCTTTCGAGGAGCCTTGTATTTCCTTCCGAAAAGGAAGCGGGACTATCTTCTTCACGGGTTGCAATCTGCGTTGTGCGTTCTGCCAAAACTACGAAGTTTCACGGGCAAAACGGGGCAAAGCCATTACGCCAAACGAGCTTGCGGACATCTTCAAAGAACTTGAAGACATGGGTGCGGAGAACGTGTCTTTGGTGACGCCTTCCCACCTCATTCCATACCTGGTGCAGGCATTTGAGATTTATCGTCCTAAAATCCCCGTCGTATACAATACGGGGAGTTATGAAAAAGTGGAAACGCTGAAGCGCATCGATCCGTACATAGACATCTACCTCCCCGATATGAAATTTTATTCTTCCGCCCTTTCCAAACGGTATTTGGGGAAGGAAGATTATTTCGATTACGCCAGCGAAGCCATCGAATTTATGGCAAACGCAAAACCCACTCGCATGACGAGTGAGGGAAAAATGCTTTCCGGCTGCATCGTACGTCATCTCGTCATGCCATTATGCACGAGTGATTCCAAAGCGCTCGTAAAATGGTTCAACACATACCTGCCTCCTTCCACAAAGCTGAGTTTAATGAGCCAGTATACGCCGTTTGGAGAAATTGAGGGATATAAAGAGCTTTCCCGCCCCATCACGGCAAGAGAATACGACGCCGTCGTGGACAAGGCGTTGGAATTAGGCTTGGAAGATCGGCTATTTTTGCAAGAACGCAAGTCGAGCCATGAAAAATATATCCCGACGTGGGATTTTTAATCCTATATAAACAAGAGAAAAACAAACGGTGCTTACCGACGTTTTTAAGCAAAACTTATTTCAAACACGGGGATAAGAAAGTTATTCATCAAACACATGCCCCTTCCATTTGACAATTTTCGACACGAGCTTTGCCGCCTGCGAAGGAGACGCGGAAAGGACTTCCGTTTCCGCTTTTTTTATCTTTTCCAAATATTTTTTACGATTTTTCATATAACTACCTTGCGTGAAAACGCAAATTTTATACGAGGTGACTATGCTACTTTCTGCGGACAATTTATCTTTCGGGTTCAACGGCAACTCCCTTTTGGAATCCATTGTTTTTTCCTTAAACGAAGGCGACCGTATCGGACTTATCGGTGCAAACGGAGAGGGAAAAACAACCCTGATCCGTTTGATTTTGGGTGAACTGGAACCGGAGAGCGGCACTCTCTTCCGCAAAAACGGAATCCGCATTGGCTATCTTGCGCAAAACGGCGGCTATGATTCCTACAACACTGTCTTCGAGGAAATGCGTGAGGTGTTTGCGCCCGATATTCGTGCCATCGAAGCTCTTCGAGAAACGGAAACAAAAATTTCTTTGACAAGCGAACTTTCAGACGAATATCGCATTCTTTCCGCACGCTACGAATCCCTCAACAAGCAAATTGCCGCACGTGATAGTTACAATTACGAGGTACGTATTCGCACCGTGCTCAACGGAATGGGATTTGAAAGCATGTACGATCACCCTATTCACACCATGTCGGGAGGCGAAAAAACGAGGCTCAAACTCTGCCGTCTTCTTCTCGAAGATCCGGAGCTACTCATTCTCGACGAACCTACCAACCACCTCGATATGAAAACGCTGTTTTGGTTGGAAGATTATCTCTCCGCCTACAAGGGCGCAATTCTCACCGTCTCCCACGATCGCTATTTCTTGGATAAACTCGTCACGAGCATCTACGAACTCGAACATAAAAAACTCTCCGTTTTTAAGGGCAATTACACCAAGTATAAGGGGCTTAAAGCGGAAAAAGTGGCAAGACTTTTGAAGGAATACGAAAAGCAACAGGAAGAGCGTGCCCATATGCAGGAATACGTGGACAGGAACCTGGTGCGTGCTTCTACGACGAAAATGGCGCAATCACGCCGACTTGCCTTGGAAAAAATGGAGCTTATCGAAAAACCCCTCCTCCCCCCTCCTCCCCCTCGCTTTTCTTTCAGCTACACCGACAAACCTTACGAACGTGTGCTGGAAGTCAACGACATGCAACTGCGTGCAGGGGAAAAAGTCCTTTTGGAAAAGGCCTCCTTTTCCTTAATGCGTGGGGAAAAATGTGCCGTCGTCGGGGATAACGGAACAGGCAAATCCACTCTTATCAAAGAGCTTGTCAAAGGAAAACATCCCGCCATACGGTTGGGTAGATTTGTCAAAATCGCTTGCTACGACCAGGAAAACGCCAACCTCGATCTTGAAGAAACGGTACTCGGCGAACTTTGGGGCAGACACGTGAGTTGGGACCAAACACGTGTGCGGAATATTTTGGCGCAAGCAGGACTCGTCGCCGAAGATATGGATAAAAAAGTGCGTATGCTTTCAGGCGGCGAACGAGCGAAACTCGCCCTCGCCGTATTCGAATGCGAAAACGGCAACTTTCTTGTTTTGGACGAGCCGACCAACCACCTCGACCTCGCCGCAAAAGAAAGCCTTGAAGCTGCGTTAAAAGCATTTGACGGAACGATTTTGTTCGTGTCGCACGATCGTTATTTCATTCGTGCTTTGGCAGGGAAAATTTTAGAGCTCGAAGATGGAACGCTCCATTCTTTTACAGGCTCTTACGACGAATACACCGCACAAAAACAAGCAGCAAAATCACAGGATAAGAACGATAGTTCAACACCTGCCCCCAACCTTTCGACAAAATCCAACAAGGCAGACGGATATTATCGAAGCAAGGAAGAACGAGCTGCCGATGCACGCAAGCGTACCCGTATTAAAAAAATAGAGGAAGAAATCGCCACACTTGAAGAAGAGGACGTGACTCTCAACGAGCAATTATCCGATCCCCTCGTCACCGCCGATTTCACCCGCCTTACGGAAATCTGCAATCGCATCGAGAAAATCAAAAATGACCTCGACGCCCTGTATGCAGAGTACGAAACGCTTATCTAAAAAGCTGTATAATGCAATTGCAGCGTGGACTGAGGACGACTTTCGTTCGGTAAACGGTCAAATCGAATATCTATTGTCAGAGTGCGTGCGCCAACGCAAGAAAAACGGCAAATACGTTTCCGACGAAATAGACGTTCCGCCCGAGCTGGATATCTAAAAACCGACCAAAGAAAAAACGCCTTGCGTTCCTTCGCAAGGCGTTTTATCATGCATTTTTTTATTTGCTTTCTGCATACTTATAGGCATAAATATGGTATCCGGAGGTGAATTTCCCGAAGATATACTTATTGCAAGCAGATTCATTCATGATGTAAATTTTGCCGTCAAGATAGACGAGCTCCTCGGACATGGGAGGCGACTGAATCGTCTCCACAAGGCTTGCACTGTCCAAATAAGCAATGGAAAGATTTTCAAAGCTAAACGCTTTCCCATCGTCCGTCGTACCTGCAAAGGTGTATCCCTTATGAACGCTCACTTTATCCAAATCGTACACGAACAAGTGAGAAGCGGAAAGCCCGTAGGACGTCGAAAGCACGATTTTATTGTCATCGGTAAAGCACATCCCCTGTACGCAATCCGTCGTGGAAATCACCGCAACGGGGGTAGGATTTACACCAAAATCACTCTCTTCATTCAGCTTGAACACGGTGATGATGGAAGTGTTTTTATCGCCACTCGGCGTTTCCATACGCTCGTGCGCAGGCGTTTCATAATCTTCGGCGATGTAGAAGGTCCCTGCATACAAATAGCCGCCTTGAATATAGCAATGTGCAGGCGTATTGTACGTATTGATAAACCCGAGCATTTTCGCACTCTTCCCCGAACGAATATCTTCATACGAGAATACAGCAAGTCCGCCCGTGTGGGTGATATATACGTATTCCCCGTTACATTCGATACCACCGGTGTGTCCGTTGTACACACTGCCGTCGTCATTCAAAAGCTCGGTGTAAATGGATTTCCCTTCCTCATCTACCACGTATACACGGGAAGATTTCGTAGAATCGGTCATATAGCTCGTCACGAGGAATACCTTATCCTTCTCTACGTAGTCAAATCCCTGCTGTACAGCACCGTCGTTAGAGCCGGGCGTTGCGAATGTCTTTTCGCTGTTGGAATAAAATTCGTTCATCCAAATGCGTTCTCCAAAGTGCACAACGCCAAGGACGAGCGCAACAAGACATACGAGCACAACAACGATCTTCAAAAGGCCTTTCAAAAGTTTTTTCATGTTGTTTACCTTTTCCTTATCTTACTTTATGTGTTTATACTACCACTTTCCCCAAAAAATGTCAAGCAAATCTTCATCAACGAAAAAGAAAACGGGCATACCATGTATGCGTTCAAAAAAATTTTTCCATTTTTTCACAAATGCGTAACTGATTTTTCTTCACTTCTTTTAGCCTTATTTAACCAAATATTCTCTTTCGAGCGCCTTAGATAAAATCTTATTTTTTACAATGCATGAATTGACAAACAAGTATCGATTGTGTTATAATATTTTCACTATGGAAGATTTTTGGAAACTCAATTCAAAAGAACAAACCGAACAGCTCAACGCAAGTCCCATCGAAGAGGAAGCGGCTGCTTTTTATGACAAAAACCGCCAAGCCGCACGGTATATGTTCGGGTACCCTGCCTACTTCAACCCCACCTCTCCCCTGACGCAGCGCCTGTTGCTCATGCACTACGCCTCCCCCTTCTCCAACAATTGCGGAGACATCGAAGAGCGTGGCAACTACGCCATGGACACGAAAGACGTCGAACGGCGCATCGTGGAACTATATGCGAAAAAATTCGGCATGGGCGAGAATTTCTGGGGCTATGTCACGAGCGGCGGCTCAGAGAGCAACTCCTGCGGCATCGCTTTGGCATTCGCTAAAAATCCGAACGGGATTTTATACTACTCCGCCTCCGCCCACTATTCCGTGGAAAAATATGCCGATCGTTACCCTCACGTCGAAATTCCCACCATAGGAAAGGATGTCATGGACTTACAACGGCTGTTCGAGCGGATTGAAAAAAACTATCGTGTCAAGGGCGCTGCAGCCAACATTGTACTCACCCATGGTACAACCAAATACGGCGCATGCGACAACGTAGACGCCATCGTTGATTTCCTGCGTGAGAAGAAGATTCCCTACTATATTCACGTGGACGCAGCGCTGTTTGGAGGAATTCCCAACAACCAAACGGATGCACCTCTGTTTTTGAACGCAAAGGCACGTGGTGTCAACTCCGTCTGCGTAAGTATGCACAAATACGTGGGCTTTCCTGACGTTCACTCGGTGTTCGTCTCCACAGAGAAGCCACAGGGTAGAAACGTCGCCTATATCGGACAAAAGGACACCACCGTTTCAGGCTCTCGTTCCATTCCGGCGTTTGCGCTCTACAACCATATCGTGGAACAGATGAATCAACCGCAAACAGACCTTTATAAACGCAACGTCATTTTCTTTGAAGGACTTTTGAAAGAACATGGGATTAAATTTCACCGTGCTCCTCTTTCCAACATCTTTGTCATTGCAGAGCCGAGCGAACAAACCGCAAAAAAATATCAACTCTCTTGTTTTGAAGAAATGGAAAACGGAGAGTTTATACCCAAGGCGCACATCATCATTTTCCCTACACATCGAGAAGCGGAAATGCGTGAGTTGGTGACAGACTTACAACGGGATCTTTCTTAAATTATTGACTTTTTCTCAAAAAAACGGGAGCAGATAAGCAATCAACGCTTACCTGCCCCTTCTTTTTATATTTGACCACAAAAAATCACACTGCCAACGCAAGGACACACCCCACAAGCATCGAAACGTTTGTCATCGTAGGAATCATCATATCCCCTAAACGTCCGCCACCACCTCGGATCTGCCGTAATCCTTGGGAGTATACCCCATCTTTAACAGCTCCGATTTGATGAGCGCAGTCGTCTTACCCAACACAAACCCCATTTCCGCCTGTTTGTGCAAACTCCTGCACCAAACCTTCAATTCTTCCTGTGTTTCTTTCGCTCGTTTCAAAATATCCATATTCGCAGTTTGTTCTTTTTTTACAAAAAATACCCTCTTAGGAAGAGGGTATGTCTGCGTTGAATGAAATTATACGTCCTTGACGTAATCGAAATAGAGCTGATTTACTTCATCACAAAAACGCTGAGCAATCTGGTATCTATCCAACCCCTGTTTGACTAAATCCTGTACAAACAGTGCCTTACCAATGACCATGATTCGTTTTTTAATGCTGTAATAGACGGGATAAACGGGCAAATCCTCTTTCGTAATGCGATAATATTTTTCCGCAAGCATCACGAAACCGGGGAAAAATTCTGTCAATACGTCTTTATATCCTTCGTTGGAATTTTCAGGATAGATCATCACCGACATATCGGCATTGAGCACCTGTACACTCTCACGCAAGGTCAAAGCAAAACGAGCGTCGGGATAGGTTGGAAGCATACGCATTCCACGATAAACGAAGGGATTGAAAATTGCCATAAACGCTGCCTTAAAGGAATTGATAAATCCCGGTTTTTTGCCGCATTTTTTAATATAGAGTATGTCACGAAGGTACGCCATTCTGCTATTAAACCCCTCAAACATTTCATGCGCACCCCATTTTGCGCAAGTGACGGGATAATACAAATCAAAGCTGGGCGGACCACTCTTTGCCGAATGGTTGGCAAGGACAATACTCTTTTTAGGCAGTTCCCCTGCAAGGTTAATAATCTTCGGCTTTCTAAAAATCAAGCGCATCACAGTATTTTTGAACGCCGCATACAACAAGCTCGTTTTGACGGGCACCTTAAATTCTCTTTTCTTCGTATCCATTTAGACCTCCGCGTTTTCCGTTACCTTAGTGCCGTAATAGTAGATTCCCACAACGCCGGGACCGCAAGATGCACCGATGATAGGTCCTACACGATCGATCTGTACGAGACTTTCGTCCACGCCGAGCGCCGCAATCAACATCTCTTTGAGCTCTTTCGCATCCTCTTCACAGTCGCCGTGCGCTACAATGATTTCGGGATAGTTCTTTCCGTCATACCCTTCTTTCACACGTTCCACCAGGCGAGCAAAGGAGACTTTTCTGCCCTTGACCTTTTCCACAGCGAAATTCTGCCCGACCGCATCCGAAATGATGATGGGTTTGACGTTGAGCAAACCGCCGAAGAAAGCGCTTGCGGCGCTGACTCTGCCTGCCTGTTTGAGCCAGGTGAGCTTTTCCACCGTCGCTTCCTGATGGAATTTCAGCTTGTTTTCTTCCACCCAAGCCGCCACTTCTTCCAAGCCCTTCCCTTCGCTGCGAAGCTTGGAAGCGTTGATACAGATCATGCCCAATCCTGCGCAAGAAATCAAGGAATCAATGCAATAAATTTTTGCATCGGGATAGCTTTTCAAAATTTCCTCACGAGCCTGTTCGCTTGCCCTAACGGAAGCGGATAACTTAGAGGAGCAGGAAACGGAGAGAATCCCAAATCCTTCTTTTACGTATTTTTCAAACACTTCCTTATATTGCGACACGTTGACCTGCGCCGTAATAAAACGAGTACCGTTTCTCATTTTATTGTAATAATCTGAAAAGGAAATTTCCCTCCAATCGAGATCGGCATCGTAATCCTTCCCGTTTTCGCTGAAATGCATGGGAAGATATTCGATTTGATATTGCTCTCGTGCAGACGCATTCAAGTCGCTGCAAGAATCAGTCAAAATAACAAATTTCTCCATATTTATTTTCTCCTGTATATCTTTACCATCTATTTATTCAATAATCAATAAGAAGTCGTACACGTCCTGACCACCGTCGATTGCATACGTTTCTACATTTGGATAGGTGGCACCCATGTACGCGTTGAGCTTTTCTTTTTCTTCGTCCGTCACCGTTTTTCCATAGACGACGATGAGGAATTCTTTTTCTTTTAAGCCAAGCTTTTCCGCAAGTGCGCACACCGCCGCCAGCTTACTTTCCTCACAGACGTACATGGTATGATCGGTGAAACCCATATACCCGTCCTTTTTCACTTCCACGCCGTTCAGTTCGGTGTCACGCACGGAGCGTGCAACCATACCCGTAATCGTGTCTTGCATACTCTCCGTCAAGATTTTCTCTATTTCTTCGGGATCGTCGGAGGCATAATCGAGCATCGACAACGCCGAATACCCCTGTCCCACGTTTTTGCTTTCGATAACGTGGATTTGAGAATCCTCATAAATATTCGCCGCTTGCTTTGCCGCCATCACAACGTTGCCGTTGTTGGGCAAAACGAAGACGTGGTCCGCATTTACTTCCTCAAACGCCGTCAAAAAGCTCTCCGCCGAAGGGTTGTTGGTTTGACCGCCTGCAATGACGTAATCGGCACCCATTTCCTTGAACGTCGTCGCCAAGCCGTCTCCTGAAGCCACCACGACGGTTGCATATTTTCTGCGTGCACGCTTAACTTTCTTAAACGTCGTTTTCTTTTCCGTCGTATCGTTGTGTTGCAAGGTCATGTTTTCGATTTTCACCGTCAAAAATTCCCCGAATTGCTGACAATGTTGCAACACCTTCCACGGCTCCATCGTATGTACGTGAATTTTAATCACCGTGCCCGTACGGAACGCCACAATGGAATTCCCTATGCCCTCCAAAAAAGCGATAAGCTCTTCCACAGAGAAATTCTCCACGTCCGTTTTGCAACGTTGCAGTTGCAACAAAGTCTCGGTGCAATAGCCAAATTCCATCACAGAATTTTCGTTAAACTTAGACAAATCCAACGCCTTTGCCGTCTGTACGGAGGAAAGGGCAAGCTCGTGTTCCGTCTCCTCTCCGCCAAGCGCTTTGCAGAACCCCTCGGTGATATAGACAAGCCCTGCGCCACCGCTGTCGATAACGCCGGCTTCTTTAAGCACCGCCAAAAGATTGGGTGTCTTTTCCAAAGACGTTTTCATCTCGGAAAGATACCCGGAGAAAAATTCTTCCACACCTACGTCATGGCCGTATTTTGTGCAAGCGTTTTCCACCGCTTCACGTGCAACCGTCAAAATCGTGCCCTCTACGGGATGTGCAACCGCTCCATATGCGCATTTGACCCCTTGTTTCAGCGCCGAACCGAGCTGACGCACGTCCGCACTTTCCAAGCCGAGCAAACCCTCCGCAAGTCCGTAGAAAAGCTGGGATAAGATCACCCCCGAATTTCCTCTCGCACCGAGCAACATCCCCTGCGCCATTGCGCCTGCCTTATCGCAAAGACGAGGACTCTGCTCGTTTTTCAAGCGTTCCAAGCCGCCTTGCAACGTCAAATACATATTTTCACCCGTGTCGCCGTCGGGGATCGGGAATACGTTCAAATCGTTTACTTCCTGCAAATTGTTCTGCAAATTTTTAGCGCCACCGAGCACCATCTTCACGAACAACTCGCCGTCGATCATTTTTCTTTCCGTTGAAACCAAAAATACACTCCTTTCTTTGCGTCATAGCAAAATATTTTTTCTTCACTCACTCTAAAAGTGTAACATATTTTTATGACTTTTTCAACTATTTTGTAAGAGAAAAATAAAAAAACTCCTTACGTATAGTTTTTCCGACGATTTTTTTGCCGTTCAAGGAGGGAAATTAACCTCGGACGATTGAATCTTTGCAAAATCACGAAGGCGCTATCCATAAGTGCCGCACCGACGGATGTTCCCAAAAACACGAAAAAAGCTCCAAACGGAATAGTAAACAGCAAGGGCACAAAACTCAATACAATGATTATTTCATGCACGATTTCCGCCTGACAGGTTGCCCCGATTACCTCTTCCACCGAACGTTTTTCAAACGAAAACGCATCGGGATCGAAGGTAAAAAGGTGTTTTTTCCATTTTTTCACCTGCAAAAAGCGATAAAATCTCCCTTCCCAAGAAAGCGGACGAAACCACCGTTTCGTATAATCCACACGATTATGCAGCAACGCATCGACGCATTTCCCCACCGCCAAACGCATCACGAAATGATAGGAAGATGTCCCAAACGTGATTGCCAAGGTTAAGACGAGGGCATTCTTCGTCCCAAAATAGAGGAAGTCACAACCCAACGTCAATGCGACAAATATCAACGATGCCATTATGATTTTTCTTGCCATTTTTCACCTTCTCACCATATAATATAGCCCACATTTTTTCATAAAGGCCGAACGTTTTCACAAAAAATCATTTAGTTGATGCAATTATAGTATATCACCTCTCCTTGCGAATGACAAGCAAAACTCGCCTATGCGTAAAAATTAACATTTTTTACACCAAAATCTTGACAAAAAACCGATATAATGATATAATATAATCAAATTATTACATTATAGGAGTGAATGCTAATGGCTTTTTCTAAATTTTTAGACAGCAAGCGTGGAGAGATCAAACAACTCATCGCCGAGTTGTCCCCCTATTTTTCCTACGTGAGCGTGTTGGCAACGGACGTAAAATCCTCCCAAGTGATGGCAAATCGAATGAACTCCGCCATCAACGAAGGCTCCGCAAACGAGTGCGGCTTCGTCATTAAAATGAATGACGGACGGAGCTTTTTTGAATATTCCACCGACGAGATCGGCGGCGACAAGAAAGCACTTGCCCAAGAAATTTTGCGTTCCTTGGAAATTAACCCCGAACTTCAAAAGCAAATGATTACGGCAAACCCCATCGCCGACGAACCTTTGGTGCAATCGTTTGATCGCCCTTGCGATTTTGACGATTATTCCACCGAACGTCTCATCGACTACTGCAAAGAGGTCAAAGATAAGTTGCTTGCCATGGATCAAGGCGTGGTGAACGCCATCTGTTCGTTGAATTATTTCACCGTTTCCAAGCTCTTCATTTCCAACAATAAAGAACTGGATCAATTTTACAGCTGGGTAAATGCGACCACCATGGTCGTATACAAGAACGGCGACAAGATGGTGCAAGCACGTGAAGGGAGCTATTCCAACCTCATGAGCGAAACGTTAGACGTCCTCCCTGCTTTGCTTGAAAAGCTGGTAACGAAAGCAAAGAAACTTTCCACCGCAAAGCCCATCGAACCGGGCGTATACGACTGCATCACCGATCCTTCCATCACGGGACTTATCGCTCACGAAGCGTTTGGACACGGCGTGGAGATGGATCAATTCGTCAAAGACAGAGCGCTTGCGAAAGAATACGTAGGTAAATACGTCGCTTCCCCCATCTGCAATATGCGAGACGGCGCAGCAGCTGCTTTTTCCACCGCTTCCTATTTCTTCGACGACGACGGCGTTTTGGCACAGGATACCCAAATCATCAAAGACGGCATTCTCGTCAACGGTATCAGCGACCTTACGAGTGCAAGCGAACTGAAAACATCACCTACGGGCAACGGCAGAAGACAGAGCTATAAACGCAAGGCATACGCCCGCATGACCAACACCTTCTTTGAAAAGGGAACGGATAAGCTGGAAGACATGATTGCCTCTATCAAGCACGGATATATGCTCTTTGAAACGAACAACGGCATGGAAGATCCCAAAAACTGGCAAATTCAATGCACGGCGGAATACGGCATCGAGATCGTCGACGGAAAATTGACAGACAACTACGTAGCACCCGTAGTCATGAGCGGCTACGTACCCGACGTGTTAAAGTCCATTTCCATGATTTCCGACGATTTCAAAGTGATCGGTGCAGGAAGCTGTGGTAAAGGCTACAAAGAATGGGTGAGAGTATCAGACGGAGGGCCCGCGCTTAAAATTCGGGTGAAATTGGCATAATGAAAAAAATTATTGAAATAATCAAAGAATACAACGAAGTCAACGATTATAAGATTACTCAGGTAAACACGCAATCGTACGAACTCTTTTTCGTGCATACCGATCTTGAAACGGTGCGCAGCACTTCCACCACCGACAAAGCGGTGACCATTTACGTCGATCACGACGGCAAGCGTGGCGACAGCGCCTTCTCCGTGTACGCATCAACGACGGAAGAAGAGCTTAGAAATAAAATCGAGCTTGCCATTCAAAGAGCAAAGCTCGTCAACAACCAAAGCTATACCCTGCCCGAAAACGAGACGCTCGACGAAACAATCCTTTCTAACATGAGCGAGTATGCTCCCAAGGATTTGGCGCACGAGATCGCAAAGGCTTGTTTCGCTGCGAACGAAGAGGAACACGGCTCTATTAACGCCTTGGAAATTTTCGTGAAAAAGATTTCCGTGCAGGTTGTCAATAGCCGCGGTGTGGATAAACAGGAACACAAGTACGATGCGATGGTTGAGGCTATCCCCACGTGGACGGAAAACGGGGAATCGGTGGAATTGTACGAATGTTACAATTTCTCCTCCTTCGACCACGAAACCGTGAAAGCGGAAATCAAGGGCAAAATGCAGGAAGTGAAAGACAGATTTTTTGCCACCAAACCTGCCGTTACCCCCAAATGCCCCGTCATTTTGAACGCTCCGGAAATTGGATCGCTGCTCTGGGACATTATCTCTCAGCTCCATTATTCGACGGTGTATTCCCACTCCAACGCATTCAAAAAAGGAGACGTGTTGCAAACTTCTAATTGCGATAAACTCTCCGTCACCATGCGTGGCAAAATCGAAGGCGGCAGCAGCAACGCTCTGTTCGACGGCGACGGCGTAACCCTCGTAGACACCAAATTGATTGAGGACGGCAAGGTGATCGACTATTACGGCTCCAACCGTTTCGGACAATATTTGGGCGAAAAAATCACGGGGAACCTGCCCTGTATGCAGCTGGAAAAAGGAAGCGTCTCCGTAGCAGAAATGCAAAGCAAACCCTATTTTGAATGTGTTTCTATGTCCGGCTTACAGGTGGACGTCTACAACGACTACATCGGTGGCGAAGTGCGCCTTGCCTACTATTTCGACGGCGAAAAACGCATTCCGTTGACTGGCATATCCATCAGCGGCAAACTTTCCGAAGCGCTCAATCACCTGACTTTGAGCATGGAAGAAAAAACGCATAACCACTATCGCGGACCTCAAAAAGCTCTTTTCGAGAAAATCAGCATTATTTAATCCCGCCTAAATTTTTATTAAACCTATTGACAAGGAAATATTTTTATAGTATACTATAAGAAAATAAAAAAGTACTCCTCTCTCCCCCTCACTGCGAAAT
>CAZBQP010000007.1:0-17985 GCA_964494075.1 uncultured Clostridia bacterium | reverse complement strand
GGCATACCTGTGTATGGCTTTTTAGAAATTCAGGCGTACCCGCCGCCCCTGCGCCGAAGCGAAAATCCTCACCGCAAACAAAGAGTTTAGGCGAATATTCTTCCATCAAAAGATCCACAAACGCCTGCGGTGTCAATCCTTTAATCTCCTGAAATGCAAGTTCGAACACAAAATCCACGCCGGCATCTTTGAATATTTTTTCTCTCTCCGCCACGGTGAAAAGCGCATTTTCCTGTTTTCCGCCCACGATGGTCATAAGCCCGACGGGCAACCCGCTTGCCTGCGCCCTTTCCAACAGACGGCGATGCCCTATATGCAAGCCGTCAAATCCGCCGAGAAGCAACGCAACGTTTCTCCTATTCGATTGTCCTTGCAACTGCACCGTCTTTAACATAATTTTATCTTTGCTTTTGCTTTACCTTCTACCACTTCTGCCAAACCGTAAAAGCACTCGTCGTTATAAATTTTATACGTACCGTCTTGAACTTCAACGCATACCTGCTGCCCTTGTAAGAGCTTTTTCTCCTGTCTTTCATCCAGCTCTAACCGAGCAAACGGCAATACGCTTTCCGTAGGAATCAGATATTTTTCCAACTCTTCCAAAGGAGGCTCATCCTCAAAAAAGGAAAAAGGCAGCGCATTTTCCAACGTAAAAATGCCGCTCTGCGTGCGTCGCAATGCACTCATCACTCCTTTCGTACCGAGCGCCGCCGCAATATCACGAGCCAAAGAACGAATGTACGTACCGCCACCACATTGAATTTTGATGCGGAAGGTATTTTCCTTATCCGCAACCCTATCCAACAGCTCCATACCGTAGATATGAACTTGTTTGGGCGGAAGCTCAAACTCAATCCCTGCGCGTGCCAAATCGTATCCGCGACGACCGTTCACGTTCTTTGCACTATACTTGGGTGGCACCTGCATAATATCCCCAAAGAAAGTGGGCAATATACTCTTAATCTCTTCTTCCTCGGGAATTCGTCCACCGTATACGAGCATTCCCGTCGAATCGAGGGTGTCCGAATCCACGCCAAAGGTGAACTCGGCGACATATTCCTTTCTTTTTGCCAAGAAATAATCGAACAACCTCGTAGCGTTCCCAACGCCGACAGGCAAAACGCCGCTTGCAAGCGGATCCAGCGTACCCATATGCCCGCAAGGTACACCGGAAAGCCATTTTATCTTATTGACAACCGTCGAGGAAACAATCCCCGACGGTTTATCTACGTTAAAAAAACCAAAATTTTTAATACTATCTTTTCGTTTCACGATTATCGAAGCTCAACCCCGAGCTTAAATTTAAGGTTACCCAAGATTTTCTTCACATATCCGTCCAAAACCTCGGGTGTAAACGCTTTTTCCACGTTGGAATCGGGCGTAAAGGTCAAAGTGAACGCCATACTCTTCTTGTCTGCAGGAATCTGACCGCCACGATACACGTCAAAGAGTTTCGCTTCCGTCACGTACTTACAGGAATGCAAAAGCACGTTTTCAATTTCCGCACAAGTGAGCGCCTCGTCTGCAATCAAGGCAAGGTCACGCTTCACTGCAGGGAATTTGGGCAGGTTTGTGTAGCGCACACGATCGTCCAAATTCAAAGAGTTCAAATCGAGTTCGCCGAGATAAACTTTCTTATCAAGTCCCAACGAAGCGGCAATTCCGGGATCAAGCTCCCCGATACAGCCGACAACTTTACCATCCAAAAGGATATCTGCCGAAATGCCGGGGTGCAGATAGGTTTTCTGCGCTCTTACGAAGGTAAATGTTAAATGGAAAACGTTTGCCAACACTTCCACAGCTCCCTTCATATCAAAGAAATCTTGTTTTCCGCCCCAAATACCGAGCACGAGATGCTTGCGTTCTTCCGGCTGTTCCCCTGCCGCCGTATCACGGGGAATGTACACGTTTGCCACCTCAAATTCTCTGCCTTCGTCGTTACCACGGCGAATATTACGCACGGCGTTCATCAACATGGAAGGTGCAAGGAAGG
Organism: uncultured Clostridia bacterium; assembly: GCA_964494075.1. Lineage (GTDB taxonomy): Bacteria > Bacillota > Clostridia > Christensenellales > Borkfalkiaceae > Scatosoma. The sequence continues at coordinate 15,992 of CAZBQP010000007.1, read as the reverse complement.
TGCGCATTACGGAAAGTTCTTCGCTGATAGGATTGAGAATACGCACGGCATTACGTTCCGCTGCATCCTCGGGAAGCTTCATCAATTCAAAATCTTTCGGGGAATAGAAGGAATAGTTATACGCCTCCATAAAGCCCTGCGTTTTGAGAGTATTTTTCAAGTGGAGCTCCTTCTTTTGCTCATCGGTAAGTCCGCCGTCCGTAACCTGCGCTGCATTGAGGAAGGTAGGCACGACGTGTTCGTACCCGTACATACGAATGACTTCTTCTGCAAGATCGGGATAGCCGTCCACGTCATCACGATAGCCGGGGATTTCCACGGTAAGTTTATCACCGTCAATCATCGGCTTGAAATTCAATCTTTCCAAAATGGAAAGGATCTCTTCGTTGGGAACGGTAATTCCGAGAAGCGCATTGATTTTCGCAATACTTGCCGTCATGATGCGTGGTGTCAAATCCGCCGCACAAACGTCCGTGCAAAGCTCGGTGATCGTGCCACAATGCAACTCTTCTATAAGATGCAACGCACGTGCCATACCCAATGCGTTGGTATATGCGTCCACGCCCTTTTCAAAACGAGAGGAGGAATCGGAAGATTGTCCCAAAGCACGAGACGTCTTTCTCACGTTATCTCTTGCGAATTTTGCCGATTCAAAAAATACGTTTTTCGTCGTATCTTTAATTTCGCTATTCAAACCGCCCATGATTCCTGCCAGCGCCACAGGCTTTCCCCCGTCGCAAATCACGAGGTTATCGGGGGTGAGGGTGAATTCCTTTTCGTCCAAGGTAACGATTTTTTCCCCTTTATTCGCTCTGCGTACGATAATTTTTCTGTCATCAAGCTTATCTGCATCAAACGCATGCATGGGTTGTCCCATTTCTAAAAGAACGAAATTCGTGATATCCACGACGGGTGAAATCGAACGAATATCGGAAAGAGCAAGACGTTTTCTCATCCAAGCAGGAGAAACGCCCCCTTGTATATTTTCCACATAGTGTCCGACGTAACGAGGGCAAAGCTCGGGAGCGAGCACTTCCACCGTGACGGGAGCTGCGCTCGTCTTATGCGTCGTATACGAATAATCGGGTTCTTTAAGCGGTTTTTTGAGAACAGCCGCCACTTCACGTGCAATACCCAAAATACATTGACAATCGGGACGATTTGCCGTGACGGAAATGTCAAAAATCCAATCATCAAGTCCGACGATTTTTTTGATGTCTTCTCCCACGGGCGCATCCTTGGCAAGATCGAGCAATCCGTCGAATTCCGCACCAGGATAGAAATCGTCGTTAATGCCGAGCTCTTCCCCCGAACAAAGCATACCGAAAGATTCTACACCACGCAATTTTCCCTTCTTGATCTTCTTGATGCCGTCCGGGTTCTTTTCGAGCATTTGAGGATTGCTCTCTACCACCGTCGATCCGTCGAGTGCGCAGGGCGTTTTCATGCCCACGTATACGTTCGACGCACCCGTAACGATTTGAAGATCGTGTCCGTATTCGCCGCAATCCACAACGCAAATCTGCATATGGTCGCTGTCGGGGTGAGGGGTAAGCGCTTTCACTTCACCCACCACGACTTTATTTACCTTTTCGCCGAGGTAGGAGAGTTCCTCCACCTCAAAACCGCAGGAAAAGAGTTTATCCGCAAGTTCCTGCGCAGTGATGTCAATATCTACGTAATCTTTTAACCAACTGAAAGGTGCTTTCATGTCCGTACCTCCTTAGTCTTCAAACTGTTTCAAGAAACGAGTGTCATTCTCGAACAGCGTCTTAATGTTGTTGATACCGTACTTGAGCATGGCAATACGTTCGATACCCATACCAAACGCAAAACCCGTGTACTCGTCAGGATCCACGTTGCAATTTTCCAACACACGGCGATTGACCATCCCTGCGCCGAGGACTTCAATCCAGCCCGTACCCTTGCAAAGACGACAGCCTTTACCACCACATTCCGAACAGCTCAAATCGACCTCTACGCTGGGTTCAGTGAACGGGAAATAAGAAGGACGAAGACGAACTTTCGTCGAGGAAGTGAACATTTTGCGAGCAAACTCCGCAAGCATCCCTTGCAAATCACAGAGGGTAATGCCCTTGTCTACGACCAACCCTTCCATTTGATGGAACATGGGTGAATGCGTCGCATCGTCGTCCGAACGGAATACTCTGCCGGGCGAAAGAATCTTAATAGGAGGTGCATTCTGCTCCATAACGCGAATCTGTCCTGCGGAAGTCTGCGTACGAAGAAGAAGGTTGTCGGCAAGATAGAAGGTGTCCTGCATATCTCGTGCAGGATGATCTTTGGGGGTGTTGAGCGCCGTGAAGTTGTAATAGTCCGTTTCAATTTCAGGGCCTTCAAACACTTTGAACCCCATACCTGCGAATATATCAATCAACTCGTTCTTTACAAGGGTGATGGGATGCAAGGCGCCTGCGGTATACGTTTTACCGGGCATCGTAATATCAATGCGTTCCTTTTCATATTGCGCTTCAAGCTCCATTTGTTTAACGACGACGGCACGTTCTTCAAACTGGGCTTCCATCGCCTGCTTGAACTCGTTGACGATTTTCCCGAAGGTAGGTTTTTCTTCCTTAGGCAAACTCTTCATGCCGCTCATAATGTCCTTGAGCGCGGTTTGGAATTTGACTTTCACTTCGTAAAGCCCTTTTCCCGTTTGCGTCCGGCTGATTAAATCCGTAATCTCCGCGCGTAAATTTTCAATTCTTTCTTTCATATATATCCTCCGTATTACAACGAAATTAGTAACAAGTTTATTTTCGATTATTTTGACGACGTACTAAAAAGATTTTAGAATAAGTATCGTCGAATCAATCCATTTCATTTCACTTATTCACGAAATTCAATAATCTTTGACGATATTACTTTCGCCATATTGTTTTTATCGGTGTTAAGGCTGTAAAAAATACGCCCTGCGTGTTTTTCAACACGCAGGGCGAACAAATTCCGCGGTACCACCTGCTTTCACGCAAAATACTTTGCGTCTTCCTTTCGCCGTCACGTGGCGATACGTTCCTCCCTACCCCATAGTCAGGCTCAAAAGGACGGCTCCAAAGCGAAACGGTCGTTTTCCTCCTTTTTTCTACCTTTCAGCCTACGGATAGAATCTCTTTCAAAAGGATGCTTGAAAAACGCCAACTTTTTCATTGCCTTTCTTTATGTATACGTATATTATAGTAAAAGTTTCAAAAAAAGTCAACGGTTTTTAAGCGTTTTTACGATTTAATTTTTTCGGGGCTTTTGCGAGCAATGCCTTGCAATCAATCACGATGGACACCAACATCACCAACGCCAGAACAATCAAGCATGTTCCCCAAGCCACAAGCAACGACGTAGGCCCAGTCAATAACATGCACCCCATCGCCACTTCAAAAACTGCAGCAAGAATCTTTACAATTATGGTAAACACAATCAAAGCTTTCACCCCTGCGCCCTTCTTACGTTTAGAGAGCATCTCCGTACCCGTCAAAATCATAAAGAAAGGAATGTAGATAAAAAATCGCCATCCATATCCGGAAAAAATAAGACTGATAAATAAGCTCACAAATGTCTCATACTTATGATCCGAGCCTAGCGTCACACCACGTATACAAATCAGCACGTTCGGAAATATGTAAGCAATCGTAAAAAGCACACCACAAAGGATATTCCAAACCCCTGCCGTCTTATATTTATTTTTCATAAAAAAGCGTCTCCTCTCTTTAGTGTGACATTATTATACACCCTCTTTTTTCTTATGTCAAGCGTGAAAAGCATTTTGTGTAACTTTTTCTCCACAATACAATTAAAAACATGAATTCGCCTTACAAAAAAAACTGCGCCGCATGGTTACGCAGCGCAACTCATTTTATTTTTCTCTACCCCTCTTCTGCAGCGGATTTTTTCATCAAATCTTGCACGAAGAACATATCTTCCCCGACTTCTCTCATCAGCCGCAACAATTCCCCTCTCGTCTCCCTTCTCGTCGCTTTCGTCAAACACTCCGAATACTCGTTCAACAGCAGTTTTTCCATATAAAACATTTCCTTTAACGTATCGCATTCGTTGAGGGTAATTTCTCGTTTTTCTATCTTCATTTTTCATTTCCCTCCCCATTCATCTCAGACATACCCTGTCCATTTTTCTTTTTCGGTACCCTCCCGAGGAGTAAAAATTCCAACGCTTCCTTGCGTTTTTCATGCCTAAGCGCAAGTGTTTCCATTCCTTTAGCAAGCGACGCATCTATGAGCAAACGGGAGTGAATTTTTCCCTTTTTCTCCATCAAATCTTCCACTTTCATCAATGTTTTTAACTGCGTTTTCTCTATCTCTATTCTTTCCAAAATAAAAAACCTCCCGTTTTTCATAGTCTACGTAAAACGGGAGGTTTTATGCCTTTAATTTTTATTTTTTCTTGCCGTAATCGCAAAATTTCTTCAAAGTACAACGTTCGCACTCGGGTTTTTGAGAATGGCAAACTCGCCTGCCATGGTAGATAAGCCAATGATGCGCCTTTGACCAATCCTCCTTAGGAATTGCTTTACACAAACCCTCTTCCACCGCAAGCGGCGTCTTTCCCTTCGCCAAACCGAGACGATTACTCACACGAAATACGTGGGTATCCACCGCAATCGCATCACCGCCGAACGCCACCGAATAGACAACGTTCGCAGTCTTTTTTCCCACGCCGGCAAGCGACATGAGATCCTCGATCGTGCTCGGAACTTCCCCTCCAAATTTATCCAAAATATCTTGAGTAGCGGAAAGAATATGCTGTGCCTTCATGCGATAAAAACCGCAAGAGAAAATATAACCTTCCAGCTCTTTTTGCGAAAGTGTTACCATGCGCTCGGGCGTGGAATATTTTTCAAAGAGCTTTGCCGTGACGATATTCACACGCTCGTCCGTGCATTGTGCGGATAAAATCACTGCCACGAGCAATTCGTACGGTGTTGTGTAATGGAGAGCAGGTTTTGCATCCGGATATAAACGAGCGAGTTCTTCCATCGCTATCAGTCGATCTGTCTTTTTCATAGGTACAGTATATCATATCCTTGCCCATTTTGCAAGCGTTTTTCAAAGTTTGCCGCAGCGGATGTAAGTCCGCTGCGGCATCCAAAAGCGCTACGCATCCCGTCAACCGTTGTACGGCGTCACCGAAACTCGACCGCCGAGATACTCCGCTTTATAAAATCCCTTAAACGACGAATACCTCCCCGTTTTCAGGATTGCTTGCGCTCGAACGAGATACCGTGCGTCAAAACGTACGCAAAGTCCGCACCCGATGCGTGCTTCTTTGGGCGTAGGCACGGTAACCCCGTCAATCCCGTATTTTTTCAGTCTCTCTGCGTAATCGAGGCTGTGCGCACGAGAACGAAATACTGCCAATATTGTCATATCGCATACGCCTCCTTTTTCCTACTATAAGAGAATAAGCAACTTATTAAGGGAATACTATATTGTATGATAAATTATCACAAAGAGGTTCTTCTATGATTTATTTTGACAACGCCGCAACGGGTGGTAGAAAACCCGATTCCGTCCTCACCGCCGTAACTTCCGCACTCAAAGTATGCGCCAACCCGGGGCGAAGCGGACACAAACTCTCTTTGGCATGCGCTGCTCTTGTGGAAAATTGCCGCCATACGCTCGACGCTTTTTTCAATGGATACGGCTATGACCGTGTGATTTTCACCAAAAATTGCACGGAAGCATTGAATATTGCCCTATTTGGCGTACTCAGAAAAGGCGACCACGTCGTCGCCTCTTGCATGGAGCATAACTCCGTCCTTCGCCCTTTGGAAAAGCTTAAAAATGCAGGACTTATCACCTACGACGTCTTTGGATTGACGGCAAACGGTGAACCTGACTACGCAGAGCTAACCGCCCTCCTGCGCCCGAATACCAAGCTCATTGCCGTCACCACCGCTTCCAACGTTACGGGAGAAATTCCCGACCTTAAAAAGGTGAGAAAAATCATTCCGAAATCCGCTCTTCTTCTTGCTGACGGCGCGCAAGGTGCAGGGCATTTTCCCATTCAAATGAAAGGGGCAGGTATTGATTTACTTACGTTGGCAGGACATAAAGGCATGCTTGGCATACAAGGAAGCGGCGCTCTTTTGTTCTCCGACCGAGTAGATCCTACGCCCTTACTGTTTGGCGGAACAGGCTCGATGAGTATCGCCCTCGACATGCCCGATTTTTACCCAGACGAGTTGGAAGCCGGCACACTTTCCTATCCAGCAATCCTTTCCCTTTTGGAAGGCGTGCGCTACCTCACCATACATCAAAAAGAAATCGAAAACACGCTGTTTGATTTAACCGACTATTTTCTGCAAAAATTAAAAACGTTTGAAGGATATCATACTTACTCCAAACCAAATTCTTGCGGTATCGTGGCATTCTCACACGAACGTTTTCAAAGCGAACGCATTGCCGATCTCCTCTCCTCCCGATACGATATTGCCGTACGTGGAGGGTTGCATTGCGCACCGCTCATGCACGAAGAATTAGGTACTTTGGACGGCGGACTTGTGCGAGTTTCCTTCTCCCACTTCAACCATATACGGGAAGTCGATAGGCTGCTTAGCGCCTTGCGTGAAATTAATTAAACACATACATGGGTACTTTCTATTCCTATTTTTTAGGCAGGGGCGATAAACGCCCCTGCCTATTATATCTCTTTAAGTTTATCCACGAGTATACGAAGCTGACCTTTTTGTTTCTCGTCCAACATAGGCGAGAAGTTTTGATAAAAGCGTTCGATTTCCTCATTTGATAACCTTCCTGCACGTTTGCTTTTTTCCGCCTCCAACAATATATTTTTCAGCATTTCCCTATTGCTTTTCCCGTCGTAAGCCTCCGCAATTTTTCTTGTTAAGTCCTCGGCGGTTGTATTCTCTTGCTTATTTACACATTCTTCCTCTTTTGCATAGTCTTTGAAACTTTTCATAGTATACTCCTTATCCTGAACTACTATATTTTATGCCATCAAGCAACGGGAAGTGACGAACTCGCATATACTATACCATGGAAATATTTATGCTCGTTCTCTTGTATTACCTTTCGCAAAATCCCGACTTCTCAGAGAGTGTCAAACCACTGATGTCCCAACTGAAAGACTCCGAGCAAATGCTCTCCTTTTTGAAGGATCTATCCAAATTTTCCGACACTTTCAGCACATTCAAATCCAGCCACCCAAAATCGGAGCAGCCTTCTAAAACTGAAAATCCACCACCCATGGATGCAGTGAAAAAAGAAAAACCACAATCCCCCACAGAGGGAATTGCGGATGATTTCATTCAAAAAATTTTAGATAGTTACCTACAAAAGCATTGATTACACGATGGAAAATCCGCCGTTCACGGGCAAATCAACCCCCGTGACATACTCGTTTTCTTCCAAAAAGACGACCGCTTTCGCCACATCTTCACCCGTGCCCATTCTACCCACGGGAATTTCGTCTTGCATAGATTTTTTTTCTTCGTCGGTGAAATGAGCGTTCATGGGCGTATCTATAACCCCGGGAGAAATACAATTCACACGAATCCCCGACCAACCGAGTTCTTTCGCAAGCGCTTTGGTAAACCCGATCAACGCCGCCTTGGACGCCGAATACACGCTTTCGCAGCTGCCACCGACTTCACCCCAAACGGAAGAAATGTTCACAATCAAGCCATTCTGTCGATCAATCATTCCTTTTGAGGCTTCACGGGCGCAAAGAAAGGCACCGCCCACGTTCACTGCCATCAAACGTTGAAATTCCTCATAACTCACGTCCTGAATCTGCTTAATCAGGGACACCCCTGCATTGTTGATGAGAGTATCCACACGCCCGATCGATTGAAACAGACCTTTTACAGCGTTTTCATCCGATACGTCGGTGCGATAAACTTCCAACCCGTCCGCTTTGGCAAGTGCCGCATTTTTTTCATCCTTGGAATAGGTTACGCACACACGGTACCCTTTCTTTTGATACTCTTTTGCAATTGAAAGCCCGATTCCACGGACTCCTCCCGTTACTAAAACCGTTTTCATCTCACACCTGCCCTATCCATTCGACAATTTTTTCGGAAATTTCCTCGGGTGTTTTTTCATCCACGTCTACGACAACATCCGCCACACTTTCATAAATCGGTGCTCGCTCTCGAAGAATATTTTCCAAGCGCTCCTGCAAAGAAGTTGCGCCACGCAACAACGGACGCTCCGTATCCGATTGCAAACGAGCGACAAGCGTATTAACACGTGCACGCAAAAAGACAAGCTTGCCCCCCTTGTGCAACGCCTCAACGTTTTCCGACTTCAACACCAAGCCGCCGCCCGTAGAAATCACAAGTCCCTCTTGTCTTGACAGCACCATAACCATCTGCGTTTCCAAAGAGCGGAAATATGCCTCTCCGTGCTCTGCGAAAATATTCGAAATTTTGCCATACTTATCCACGATAAGCTCGTCTGTGTCCACGTAAGAAAAACCCATTCGCTTTGCCAAACTTTTCCCGACCGTACTCTTTCCGCAGCCCATCATGCCGCATAAAACGACGTTCATACTTACAACGTTTTTAATCCGGCAAGCGCCGCAATATAGCTTCCTGCACCAAATCCGCAGACCACACCGCAACAAACTTCGGAAATTACACTCTTATGACGGAACTCATCACGTGCGTGAACGTTGGACATATGCACTTCCACAACGGGAATGTCAATCGCCGCAATCGCATCACGCAAAGCGTAGCTGTAATGGGTGAACGCCCCTGCATTGAGTAGAATGCCGTCGCACGTTTTTCCAAGATATGCCTCATGCAAAGCGTTGACAAGTTCTCCCTCGATATTGCTCTGGAAAAACTCTACTTCGTCACCGTTCACTTCTAAAAAGGACTGAATTTTTGCGTTGATTTCCTCCAAAGTCTCCGTACCGTAAACACCTTGTTCACGTTTACCCGTTAAATTGAGATTAACTCCGTTGATTACTAAAAATTTCATACTTTCACCTCCGTCATTTTTCGCAAATATTTTTGATACAATTCTTCCATTTCAATTTCCGTCGGTTCACGATTTACATACAAGCAATCAGAGAAATACGCCTGATAAAAGAGCATCGCAGCGCCGTTAAGCGTTTGCAAACCGCACATTTTCGCAAGCCGTAAAAACTCACTTTCCGACGGTGCATAGATGAGATCCACCGCCACACTCGCCCCGTCGAACGCTCTTTCCGAAACAGGGGAAAGTCCCACCGTTTGATGCATACCGACACCCGTACAATTGATGAGCATATCGTATTCACCGCTTTCAGGATTTTCAGCTGCATCCACGCCGAGCTCTTTGCAAACCTCTTCCAGCTTTTCCCTTCTTCTTTGATATACGGACACCGTTGCGCCCGCCTTTTTGAGCGCTGCCGCAGTACTTCTACCTGCGCCCCCCCCACCAAGCACCAAAACTTTTTTATCTTTCACGGGAATTTTTGCCAAATGCAACATCTGCAAAAAGCCAACGCCGTCCGTATTATACCCTGTCATCGTCCGTGTAACCACGGTGTTGACCGCACCAAAATCCATGGCATCGCCCGACACTTCATTCAAATACGCCATGACGTCACGCTTATAAGGAATGGTGACGTTAAACCCGTCGAAATCCCCCAAAAGTCTGCGCAAGACGCTGTCAAATTCCTCTTTTTCAGCAGAGACCAATTCATATTCGCAGCCATATCCCCACTCTCCTAAAATAAAGGTGTGAATATCCGCACTCAGCGATTTGGAAACGTCCTTCCCGACAAGTGCCAACCGAACTTTTTGTTTATTCATCAAATACATGCCCCCTCTCAATCCAAACGCAAGCCTAATTTTTCAAAGAAATCGGGGAAGGAGATTGCGCAACATTCAGCACGATGAATATTGCCGCCAAGTTCGCTGGCGATCAACCCGACGGCACCCGTCATAGCGATTCTATGATCGAGATAGCTGTCAATATTTCCACCTCGCAGCGTCTTTTTTCCACGAATGATAAAGCCGTCCTCCGTCTCAATGCAATCGCCGCCGAGATTTTGAATCAACTCCGCCGTTGTCTTGATTCGATCGCTTTCTTTCACTCGAAGTTCTTTCGCACCGGAAATGCGGCTTTCTCCGTCTGCGAATGCGCACAAAAGCGCGACAAGGGGCAACTCGTCTATCATAGAAGGAACGTATTCTCCTGTCAGCTCAATTCCCTTCATCGACGATTTTTCTACAAGAATATCCGCCGTTTGTTCACCCCCCGAAATCCGCTCGTTTAACAGCGAATACTGCACGCAAAGCAGATCAAACGCCTTCAAAATTCCCGTACGAGTGGGATTAATTCCGACGTTTTTACAGAGCGTTTTCCCCTTTAATGCACCGAGTGCCATAAAATATGCCGCAGAGGAAATGTCCGCAGGCACACGCACGTCCATGCTTTTCAAAACACTCTTTCTCACCGTTACACGATTCCCGTCTACACGCACGTCAGCACCCATCGCTGCCAACATTCGCTCGGTGTGGTCACGTGATTTGTTGGGTTCGGTGACGGAAGTTTCCCCTTCGGCAGAAATGCCGGCAAGGAGCACCGCACTCTTCACCTGCGCCGATGCAACGGAAATTTTTACGTCCGCACCGCACAATGTTTTTGGAGAGACGTATACAGGTGCGTGCCCGTCCGTCGTCTTGACGTCTGCGCCGAGCAGCGACAGCGGCTCGGAAACCCGTTTCATGGGACGGCTCGACAACGACTCGTCCCCGTACAACGTTGCGTCCACTTCCTTCCCGGCGACAAAGCCAGTCAAAAGGCGAATGGTCGTCCCTGAATTTCCGCAGTTGAGTTCTCGTCCACGGCGAAAGCGAGGCGTACCTTTTACACGCAGCGTCGTACCGTCAATATCAATTTCAGCGCCGAGTGCACGCATACACCGACAGGTAGACACACAGTCCTCCCCCATCAGGGCGTTGGTAATGACGGACTCTCCTTCCGCACCGCCGTTCAACATAATCGCACGATGGGTGATAGACTTATCCCCGGGAAGCTCAAACTCCCCCTCAAAACATTCTCTCGATTGAATTCGTTGCATACATACCCCTCTCATTTTGCTTCCACAAGCATTTGTTGATACACATCAAAGGACAATGCAAACATCGTCCATTCGTCTTTACTTTTAGCAACTGCCATTTTAATCAAGCCGTCCTCTCCGTTCTTCTTATCTGCACGAGCCTTCCGTGCATCCTCTCGGATATTTGAAAAGCTCATCGGCTCATAAGGAGACATCGAAATCGCTTTTTCCACGATTGTCAACAACCGTTCTCCATACTCTCTTTCACAAACGCCTGCCGCAATCGCCATGCGGGTTTCAAAAAGCATTCCATAAAGAACGCTCTCGCCGTGGGAAAGTCCGCTCGACAGCTCGATAGCATGTCCTGTCGTATGCCCGACGTTGAGAGAACGCCTCTCCCCAAGTTCCTTTTCATCTTTCTCAACGACACGTGCCTTATGTTCAATACAGTCGACGATGAGACTTTCTAAAAAAGTAAGCTCGGTCAAGCTGTTCAAATGATTTTCTATCTTATCAAAAATGTTGCCGTTCAGGGCGCAATACTTGACGATTTCACCGATACCACATTTAATTTCACGGGCAGGGAGTGTAGTCAAAAATGTTGGATCAACCAGCACTTCCATCGGTTGATAGAAGGCGCCAACCACGTTTTTTACTCCACCGAGATCGACTGCCGTTTTGCCGCCCACACTGCTATCCACCTGTGCCAGCAAAGTAGTAGGAATTTGCACGCAGGAAATTCCACGCATATACAACGCCGCAGCAAGTCCGCCGATATCCCCGATTACGCCGCCGCCAACGGCAAAAAGTCTGGAACTTCGATGCAACCCTGCCCCCGTCATTTTCTCTAAAATGGCGTAGAGCGAGGCAAAATTTTTATTTTCTTCCCCTGCCGGAAGGACAAAAATTTCAGTACCCGGGAAATAGCTTTTCAGCAAATCCTCATACAACGCATAGACGTTGGAATCGGTGAGGACAAAATTTTTCTGCCCCTGCGTAAGGGTAGGCAAACGAGTTTGCAACACGTCCTTCCCGATATAAATCTTGCCCTCCATGGAAGGCGTTTTCAACGTAATCAGTTTCATAATCTCTTCTTTTTATCCGTTCTTTTCATCCGTTCTTCGTCTTTTCCCTCAAAAAGTTTCGCAAAAAGACAATTCAACCGTCCTAAACAAGGTTAAGGCAACAAGGCGTAACGAGCTTTCACCTCGGACATGGTGTCGCCACCGAGCCGTTTTGACAAGCTATCCGCAAGCACCTGCGCCACAACGCCCTCCGCAATCACGCTCAAAGCAAAAATCGCACACACGTCGCTGCGCTCGGAAGCTGCAATCGCTTTTTCTTTTGTAGAGAAATCCACCGTCTGCAATCCTTTCATGAGTGTCGGGATAGGCTTCATCGCCACTCGAAGCACGATTTCTTCCCCGTTCGACATCCCCCCTTCCAGACCGCCTGCACGATTGCTCGTGCGGGCATATTTTCCATTTTCATACACGATCTCATCGTGAATCTCTCTGCCACTCTTTTTCGCTACGTCAAAGCCTGCACCTATTTCCACACCTTTGACCGCCTGAATGCTCATCAAGCCTTGCGCCAACTGTCCGTCCAGTTTCTCCGCATACGTCATCACGCTGCCAAAACCACTCTTCAAGCCCCTGACACGAATTTCCACCACGCCGCCTGCCGTATCGCCTGCCTTGCGAAGTGTCTCGATTTTCTCTATCGCATGTTCTTCTGCTTGTTTATCGAGCATGCCCGTCTGCGTATTTTTTGCACGAGCAAGTTCGTTGAACGCATACCTACCCCCATCTTGAACGCCGCAAATCTCGGAAACGTAACTTGCGATTTCCACACCGAGTGTCGCGAGATACTGTCGGTATACTTCCCCTGCCGCCACACGGATTGCCGTCTCTCTTGCCGAGGCACGCTCTAAAATATTCCGCGCGTCCGTCTGCTCAAATTTCAACATTCCCGTCAAATCGGCGTGCCCGGGACGAACTTTGGTGAGCTTTTTTGCTTCCATCGCCTCTTGTTCGCAATTCTCCGCCGCCATACAGGTTTTCCAGTTTTCAAAATCTTTGTTGTAAATACAAAGGGTGACGGGGCTGCCCAAAGTTTCCCCGTTTCGTACGCCTGTCAAAATCTCCACACGATCTTTTTCAATTTTTTGTCGACCGCCACGTCCGTAACCGCTCTGTCGAAGGGCGAGCGCTCTATTGATCTGTTCAATATCCAGTTGCAAATGTGCAGGCAAGCCCTCGATGACTGCCACCAACGCTTTCCCGTGCGATTCCCCTGCCGTCGTTACTTTCATACTCTTTCTCTCCCTGTCTGCATTTCTCTATGCGATTAATAGGTCGTAAACGTAAGTTCCGAATCCCTACTATCCACCACGACTCGTTGACCGTTTTGGATTTTTCCGAGCAAAATTTCTTCGGATAACTTATCCTCGATTCGTCTTTGAATCACTCTTTTCAAGGGGCGAGCGCCATACTGCGCATCATACCCTTCTTTCACAAGACTTACCAACGCCCCTTCCGTCACCGTCAACACAATGCCACGCTGTTCCAAAAGACGTTTTGCTAAGCTCTCCACAATCTTTCTACCAATGCGTACGCAATCGCTTTCCGTTAAACGATGGAATACGATGACGTCGTCCATACGATTCAAAAATTCAGGGCGGAATTTCTCTTTGAGCGCTTTGGTGATATTCTCTTTCATCTCGTCGTATTGCCGCTCGTCCACTCCTTGATCGTCAAACCCGACGCCGCCGAAGCCATACGCATTCGTACGTCCACTGCTACCAACCGATGCGCCGACGTTGGATGTCAAGATGATTACGGTGTTCTTAAAACTCACCGTCCTGCCCTTGCTGTCTGTCAAACGTCCGTCGTCTAAAATCTGCAACAACAGATTGAATACGTCCGGATGCGCCTTTTCAATTTCATCGAATAAAACGATGCTGTACGGATTTGTACGAACTCGCTCGGTCAATTGCCCCGTCTGCAAGTCCTCGAAACCGACATATCCCGGAGGCGCTCCGATAAGCTTGGAAATGGATTGTTTCTCCATATATTCGCTCATATCCAAACGAATCATTTGCTCTTCCGAACCAAACAATGCCTCGGCAAGCGCCTTGCAGAGGTCGGTCTTCCCCACCCCCGTAGGACCTACGAAAATAAAGGAACCGATGGGACGGGAAGGATCTTTCAACCCTGCACGTGCCCTACGAATGGCTTTCGACACCGCTGTAACCGCCGCATTTTGTCCGACGATGCGTTTATGCAAATCCTCTTCCAAACGCAGAAGTTTTTCTCCTTCCTCTTGGGTGATTTTCATAAGAGGGATCTTTACACGGGCGCTGACGATTGCCGCCACGTGCTCTCTACCGATGGCAAGCCGTCCGTCGGGCAAACGCTTTGGCTTTTGCGCCAACTCCAGCGCACGTTTGCGATCTTCGGCGAGCCGTCTCGCACGATTTGCCTCTGTCGCTGCAGCGGCTTTTCCGCAACGTGCGTGCATTTCCTCTTCTTCCGCAAGCACACGGATTTCCTTTTCCACGTCTTCAAGCTCGCTGCTGCCGCCGTCCTCGACGATACGCACCCTTGCCGCAGCCTCATCCACAAGGTCGATGGCTTTGTCGGGTAAATAGCGATCGGTGATATAGCGAGAGGAAAGCTGTACCGCCGCCTCGATCGCCTCGTCGGTGATGACGATGCCGTGATGCTCTTCGTATTTCGGGCGAAGTCCGCGAATAATCTCCACCGTGTCCTTTTGAGAAGGCTCTTCCACGTATACGGGGGTGAAACGGCGTTCAAGCGCACTATCCTTCTCGATATATTTCCTATATTCCTCAATCGTCGTTGCACCGATTACTTGCAAGTCTCCGCGCGCCAACAACGGTTTCATGATATTCGCTGCATCCATATTGCTATCCGACGAGCCACCCGCCCCTACGAGCATATGAATTTCGTCGATAAACAACACGACGTCCCCGTCTTCTTGCACCATTTTCAATAAATTTTTCAGCTTTTCTTCAAAATCGCCACGGTAATGAGTCCCTGCCAACATCCCCGGCAAGTCAACGGACAAAATCCGCTTATTGTAGAGCTGTTCGGGCACCTTATTCGCAACGATGAGCTGGGAAAGCCCTTCGACGATAGCACTCTTCCCTACGCCGGGTTCTCCCACGAGCACGGGATTGTTTTTCAAACGACGGGAAAGCACCTGCACGACCTTTTCAATCTCTTTTTTTCTGCCGATGACAGGATCCATCTTCCCTTTCTTCGCACGTTCGGTCATATCCAAACCGTACTTTTCAAGTTTTTCCAACCTTCTATTTTCCGGCGACTTGAATTTTTCTTCCCAGTAGAGAGTGCTCGTCTGAACGTCCTGTTTCTTTGCGGACGCATTTTCGTTCATAGACTGGGCATTGTCGTAATGGCTTGCGAAAAAGTTGATGTCGCCGCCACCCATGTCTTCCGTGATACCCCATTGCTTTTTCGTTTGCAACACTCGAATCGCAATCTCCGTTTTCTCTTTGAGTACGTCCAAGCTTGCAAAATGCCCCAAAAACTTAGCGCCTAAGCAATCGCTGCTGCAAAGAATTTGATAGAGCATATGCAAAGTGCCGGGAGCAAGCCCTTCCTTTTCCGCCTGCGTCGCAGCACATTCGTACATTCTTTGGCAGCGGGGCGTCAACCCCTCACCTGCGTATTTTTTATCCAACTTGTAGGTGAAAAGATCGCCGTATTCCTGTCTTGAAACCCCTTCTCCCGTAAGTACGTCATACGCCTCACATTCGGGCACGCTTAAAAATGCGTAAATCAAATGCTCGCTACCGATAAACCCGGTACCGTACTCGGCGGCAATTTTTCCTGCCTCAATAAACACCTTATTGAAATTTTCCGTCCACTTCTCTAATGGATACATACATACCCCCC